>NZ_JASJOU010000009.1:0-300000 GCF_030068605.1 Xanthocytophaga agilis | reverse complement strand
TAATTCCATTTACCAGTAAAAAACGAGGGATGTAAGGGTAATCTATGACCCTGCCATCCATCAGAAATTCACGCAGGTATTTGCGTACATCAGATACAGAGGGACTATCAGGAGTACCTAGTTGTACCAGGAGAACCCCCGTATGGAGTTGGGAGTTCTTCAGTTGGGGTAAAGTATTGTTTTTTGATACAGAAGCAGTTGTGTCAACCATGAAAGAAGCATTCAGTTTGTATTTTCAAAATAACTGCTTTTTCATGAAAAATGTTGCGAAAAAATGGGGTATCTATATTAAAGTAAATCTACAAATGGAGTGTAAACGTTTTGAAGAATCTGCTACTTTCAAAACGTTTACTTGAATTATTAACTTCCAGATCTGTGTTGACCAAAAACTGCATCCAGTAACTGATTTATTTTTGCCATACTCATGGGTTTTTCTATGTAGGCAACTACATCCTCATATTGTTTGGCATGAGCTATGTCCGCTTCGCGACCTGAACTTGTATACATGACTATTTTGGACTTTCCTGTAAGACCATTGGCTTTCCAACGTCGTAAAAATTCAAAGCCATCCATGAGAGGCATGTTGATGTCAAGTAAAATAAGTTCTGGCAATGCATTCATATGCTGCATAATAAATGCCACAGCTTCAACACCATTCATGCGTACATGAATCTGATCTGTGACATCTGCTTTTTCCAGAAACAACCTTGTAATCAAATTACTGGCCTCGTCATCATCTACAATTAGAATGTAATTTAGTCTTGCCATTACGTTTAGGGGATTACTACGTGAAAGGACTCAAATTTTAACGTTGAATTGCTCAGAAAAAATCAAATTTTTGCTATATATACGATAAAAAGTACAAATGGTAAATGAATATGCCAGTTAAAGTATGCATATAATACAAATGGATCTGATTTATACTCATCTATTGATGTGATTCCAGTGTAAAATAAAATGTTGCACCTTTGCCTGGCTCTGATTCTGCCCAGATTTGTCCACCATGTTTATGAATAATACGTTGAGTGACTGCGAGTCCAATGCCTAAGCCCTGGAACTCATGCTCCTGATGCAGCCGTGTAAATAAACCAAAAAGTTTATCATAATGTCGCATATCAAATCCGCATCCTTTATCCTTTACAAAGTATACCGTTGCCTCCTGTGACACATGTGCACCTACGGTTATCCATAAAGTATCTTTAAGTTCAGAGTATTTAATGGCATTGGATAGTAAATGCTGGTATACCAAACGTAGTAACTCATAATCACCTCTGGCATGAGGTAGTGTATTGATTTCTATCTGTGAAGTCTCTCTGATAAACTTTTTTAAATCAGAAAGTACTTGTTTTACAAGTTCATTCAGATTGATATGTTTATAAAGAATAGGTGTACGGCTTATCTTGATAAAACTTAACAGATCATCCGTAAGCTGTCCCATCTTCCATGTATTTTGCTGTAGGATATTCAACATCTGTGTACTTTCCTGATCTAGATGAATGTGATTCTTCTCTTTTAATAAAGATGTGTATCCATTAATTGCCCGTAAAGGTGTTCTCAGATTGTGGCTGATTGCATAAGAGAACTCTGTAATTTCCTGTGCACTTTCTTCGAGTTTTCTGGCATGATCTTCAACGAGTTCTTTTGCTTTTGTTAACTCTGCCTCTGCTAACATACGTGCTTCATCTGTGTGATTTAATGAACGTATCACATTTAACAGCACTGCTATCATAAGTGTAATTACTCCTAGTGTATGAAGAGCTATTCGAAAGTCAGATCCATACAAACGTGTCCAGGACCCTACCAGTAATAGTAATCCCATGCCCACAGGAATAATAACCATAGAAGGAATGAGCTTTCGTGCTAATACCCCACCTGTATATGGACTAAAGATTTCTTTCATATAACCCGTATCTTTTTGAGACAAGAGTAATGCAATGGCAATAAGAAGAAAATTTAATGCGGTATTTGGAGCCATTGGAAAACGTTGTACAACAGAATGATGAATGTCTACCTGATATATATAGCCTATTACAGATAATAAAGAAATAAACATCCCTACCGCTAATGCATAGTTGGCAAGAGATTGTTTCTGAAGAATTGGTTTGGTGTACAGATATAATGAGAGGCTATTGACTAAAAAGCTAATAGCTGTTATAATAGACATTCTATTAGGTATATTGTACTTTATGTCTTCTCTGAGGCGGTCTCCATAGAAAATACTATCTATCCCATCAGGTATATCTGCTATGTATTGTACTATTTTGATACATCCAATACATATCACTAATCCCAGGAGAATAACTCCTGTGAACTGATAAAAGTGAGATGTAGAGTGGATGCTGATAAAGGCAATTCCATAGAAGATAAACAACACTGCTGTTGTAGGATTCATCGCTACTAACCCAGGAATAATCCTTCGTAAAATATCAACATTAAGCTGCCAGCCAGCTAGAGTAGCTAGAGCAATTCCCATGACTATATACATATAAAACTGGGGCAAAATCAAAAGCGATTTTTTCATGGAATTGCTTTGCTCTTTGTCTGATTACAGGTAGATTCTCTGACTATCTGTATTACTATCCTGAGTATAATTGCTATGGTTATGTACAATATTTATTAGTTTGGTGATTTGGGTATTATTAATTGGCTTTTCCAGATAGCCTGCTACATCTTTATATTGACACATATGAGAAATGTCTTCTGTACGAGCAGAATAGGTATAAATAACTATCCTGGATTTCCCTGTGAAATTATTTTTTTTCCAATAAGTAAGAAATTCAAACCCATCCATAACAGGCATATTGATCTCCAGTAAAATAAGATCAGGAAAAACAAAGTTGGTATGTGATAAAAGTGCAATTGCCTCCTCTCCATTACGTGCTGTATGGATATGTTCTGCAACAGATGCCTTTTTTAACATAATTCTGGTAATGAGATTGCTGGCATCATCTGCATCTATAAGCAAGATGTGATTAAGTACTTCCATCTGAACAGATTGTTAAGTGGATACACTATGGATCTGAAATATTATTTATCTGCTCCTGTATTTTAACCTTTAATTAACTAATGTTTTAGAAAGTAAAGGCCTTAGAAAAAATGTCACACTCTACTGACAGAAAAATGCTCGTTGAAAAGTAAAAAATACTGATTTTTTACAGGTTTAACTGGGATGGATTTGTTAGTTTGACTTTAAAAATAAATTATTGTGATGGATAATTTATGGTATAAAAGGTAATAAAAATTTAATAAAAAAAAGAAAGTCAAACAAGAAAAATTAGTTTTGGTTAGGTATTTTTAGGGCTGGAACAATGAGAGTTTGATATAACGTATTGATTTCTAGTATTTTACGGTATGGATGTTACCACTTTAAACTCTGTAGCTTATACTTATAATAATCTACAGAGTTTAAAGCGATAAATATATCTTTTGTAAAAGGTTTATTTGAAGTGATTTTATACTACATTCTATTCTTCAGATCATTTATAAAACTATGTATTGGAAGGTGGCTCATTTAACACCAGCCAGTAGAGACCCACTTGTCGTATGGCTTCTGCAAAGTTTTGAAAATCGACAGGTTTTACAATATAACTGTTGGCTCCCAAAGCATATGCTTTTTTTATATCAACATCCTCATTAGAAGATGTTAACACAACAACGGGAATATGTTTTAATTGATCATCTGTTTTCATACGAGCTAAAACTTCCAAACCACTTATTTTTGGGAGTTTTAGATCCAATAACATTAATCGGGGAATTTTACCTCTGCCGGAAGAGGCATACTCTCCTTCTCCAAAAAGGTAGTCTAAGGCAGCTTGCCCATCTTCAAGCAATTTGACTTCATTAACCAGATTGTGCTTTCTTAGAGATCGTAGAGCTAAGTCTGCATCTTCAGGTGTATCTTCTATATATAATACTTCCATACTTGTACAGTGGATAAGCATTTGAAGTGTTTAAATAAATGAAAGTTTGGATTTAAATATGGCTAATGTCTTTAATTATTTGATAGTTATATTTGGAAATTTAGATCAAATAATGTGCCTTGTAAGAGATGTAAAAGTATGGTGTGATATTAACAGAATAGAAAAGGTATCATATAATTAGTATTATTTACAGCTACAGCTTAAGGTGGAATAGTAAAATAAAAGCAGGATCCTTCTCCTAAAGTACTTTCTGCCCATATTTTTCCTCTGTGTTTTTGAATAACTCTTTGCACAATGGCTAATCCAACACCTGTTCCTTCAAATTCAGTGTTTTTGTGCAGACGTTGAAAAAGTTCAAATAATTTGGAATGATGACGGGCATCAAAGCCTACTCCATTATCTTTAATAAAATAAACAGGTTCATTTTCAATGATTGTATTGCCAACATGAATATGGGTTTCTGTACGTGGTCGACTATATTTCAACGCATTGGAAAGCAGATTTATGATAACCTGTCGAAGCATTACGATATTACCTGTAGTAGGAGGTAATGCATCAAGTTCAAAGTGAATAATACGTGATGGTGATTCTGTTTTGATAAGTGTTTGAAATACTTCTTGTACAAGCATTTCCATATCAATGCTATCTAGCCCTATTTCCTGTTTGCTAATACGGGATAGTTCCAGAATGTCATCAATGAGCTGGCCCATACGAGTGGTATTTCGGATGATAATGTCAATAACTGATTTTGCATCATCACTGAGTTCTTTGTAGTGGTCTTCCAACAAGATATTGCTATAACCAACTATTGCTCTGAGCGGGCTTCGTAAGTCATGTGACACGGAATAACTGAATGACTCCAATTCACGGTTACTGGCTTCTAACTGCTGGGTTCTTATCTTTACTTTTTCTTCCAGTATGTTATTTAACTTTGCCAGTTCGTCAGTTCGCTCCTGTACTTTGTTTTCAAGTGCTGTATTCACATCCTGTAATTGTTGCCATATTTTCTTATTTTCAGATATATCCCGTATAGCTGCAACAGTAAATACTCCTTCCTCTATATGTAAAGGGCTTAGTGCAATTTCTACTGGAAATAAACTTCCATCTTTACAACGAGCTTGTAACTCAATTCCCTTACCCATCATGCGTACTCTTGGTTTCTGTTCATATTCCCTTCTATGATGTTCATGAATAGAAGCATATTGTTCTGGAAGAAGTATTTCTACTTTTTGACCAATTAATTCCTGATATTCATATCCAAATAAATCTTTTGTCCGGGTATTGCTTAATTCAATAATGCCAGACTGATTAACAATAACCATTGCATCTGGAGCAGCCTCTAGTATTGATCTGAATTTTTGTTCTGATTTTCGTAGGGATTCATTAGTAGATTGCTGCTGAGTAAGATCTCGTACCACCTTGATAAAATTGCTTGCTTTTCCTTCTTTATCATGTATAGTGGTAAGTACTACATTAGCCCAGAAACGAGAACCATCCTTTCGGATTCGCCATCCGGAATGTTCTATTTTACCTTTTTGTTTTGCTTCTTCCAGTAGTTTCTGAGGTAGATTAGATGCTTTATCTTCATCTGGATAAAAAAGTTGAATGTTTTTTCCTATAATCTCATCTTCTTTGTAACCTTTCATCTTCTCAGCGCCTACATTCCAATTTAATATATTTCCTTCCAGATCCAATATCAGGATCGCATAATCCTCTACTTCTCTGACTAGGTTCTGGAATATATTATTACTTCGATGAAGATCTTGTTCTATAGATCGCAAACCGGAAACATTCTCAGAAAAAACACTTACAGTATCTGTTGCTATTGGTGAAATGTGTACATTATAAAATTTTTGATCATGTGTGGATTTTCTGATGACATTGGTTAATAAATCCGCTTGTTTTTGGTGTAACACATTCATGCATTTTAAAAGGAATTCTGTACTAACATCCGGAAGGATATCTATCAGTCTTTTGCCTATAATTAGTTCCTGATTTTTCTCCAAAAAGTTAGCATTGGTTTTGTTCATGTATGTGATTCGAAATGAATAAGGATCATTGTTTTTTTCCAGTTGTAGAACAAGGACCCCAATGGGAACCTGTTCCAGAATATTTTCCGTAGGTAAGGAGGCTAAGCGCGAGTACATCTTCGTGAATATGTTAGTGAATCAAGCCGAACCGAATGTATGTATAGTTGCTCAAAAAATAACTTTTAGGGTATTGCTAATCAGTAAGTTATCTTGCTGTAAGTAACAAATAATATACGATAAAAAATGAATACTACAAAAAATGTTTGGAAAGTGCTTTGTTGAATTGTTGTTATAAGGCAGATAAATTCTTTTAAGAAGAAAGATAATATTAATGAAATGGATCTTCTATCTAAGGGAATAACTTTTCAAAATGAGTGGCTTTTAGAAATGATTGGTGTAGTTGTACAGTGTATCGGATTGTTAATTATTTTTGTGACAGATGTATTGGGTGAAAAAAGAAATTGAACAACTGTCCATCATTAAACACTTACTGAAATGGACAGTTCTGTTAATCCCGTTGGCCTGTATTACAGGTACACTTGTTGCGTTGTTTCTATGGCTACTTGATAAAGCTACTTTTTATCGCTGGCACCATAGTTGGGTGCTTTATTTTCTTCCTATAGCAGGTATTTTTATCCATTTCTTATACAAATTTTCAGGAAAGAATGCAGAAGCTGGCAACAATCTGATTATGGATGAAATTCATAATCAGGGAGGAGGTGTGCCGGCGCGCATGGCGCCGTTGGTATTGGTATCAACCATTATTACACATCTTTTTGGCGGGTCGGCTGGGAGAGAAGGAACCGCAGTGCAAATGGGAGGAAGCATGGCTAATCTGCTGGGCAGATGGTTTGGATTAGGTCGTACTGATATTCGCATCCTATTGTTATGTGGTATTGCTGCCGGATTTGGAGCTGTGTTTGGTACGCCTGTAACTGGAGCAATATTTGCCATGGAGGTGCTGGTAATCGGGCGTATTCGATATGATGCGTTGATTCCTTGTTTAATTGCCGGTATTTTCTCTGATGTAGTATGTTCTGCGTGGGGTATTCATCATACCCATTATTCTATATCTTATCAGGAAAGTTCACGAACGTTTTTGCCATATGTTTCTTTGGATTTCCTGTTAATTGGTAAAGTAATTGTCTCCGGTATTTTCTTTGGTCTGGCAGCATATATATTCGCAGAACTGTCTCATACCATTAAGCAACAGGCTAATAGGTTTGTCTCACAAAAATGGCTCATTCCTGTAATTGGAGGTATATTAATTATTGGGCTAACCTGGTTGCTCGGTACAGATGATTATCTTGGCTTGGGGGTAATGGCGCGTACTGCTGATGGTTCCTCTATTATTAATGCATTTCATTTGCATGGTGTGACTACATGGAGCTGGCTTTGGAAGCTGATTTTTACTGCTATTACCTTAGGTATGGGTTTTAAAGGCGGAGAGGTGACGCCTTTATTTTTTATTGGTGCTGCCTTAGGTAACACATTAGCTGTATGGCTGGGAGCACCAGTGGACTTACTGGCTGGGTTAGGGTTTATAGCTGTTTTTGCAGGTGCTACTAATACTCCTCTGGCATGCACACTAATGGGAGTTGAATTGTTTGGCGGTGAATACATACTTTATTATTGTATTGTATGTTTCACAGCTTATTACTTTAGTGGGCATAGTGGAATCTATCAATCACAACGAATTGCAATTTCAAAAACAACGGCTCAGGTTCCGGATGAAGAGAAAACATTGAAGTACTATAAACATACAGAATCTAATCCTTCATAACTGACAATAGTTTATTTCAGAAGTTATAAAGTCTAAAAGCCTATTTGAGCTGATCTGATAACTATCACTGGATTTTATTTGGTACGGGAGCTGGTTTTTCGGGTTGCTTCATTGCCTAATTCGGCACATGATTCACAATACAGGTTTCTGAGTTCTTCATCATCAAAAATCTGAAAATTGATACGACATTCTCCAACAAATAAATCGCACCACTGTACCTGAGTTAATTTCTTCTTTGCCTCAATCAATAATTGAGTATAGGCTCTGTTAACCTGATAGTCTGGATGCACAAAGGCTATTTTTAGAAATTGAGAGTATATTAATCCATCAAAGCCTGTTTGGCTCAAATAATCCATAAGAATATTCACTGCATATTCTTCTTGCATGATGTGTATGAAGAAATTGGCAAGAGTAAGAGACTTATCCCGACTATTTATAATTTCGGGTTTATTTTGGTAATACCTATAGATAATCTTTGCACCTTCTGTTACTTGCTTTCTTTGGCCCCTGCGAGCATACTCAGGAATCATATGAATATAATATAAGGCTATTAACTTTTGCGTCCTTGCTTTGTAAGCTGGATTGGTAGATAGTTGTCTGATTTGTCTCAGAATTTTTTCACCTCCATAGCCTAGACCCATTATGTAGTCTGTATTATTTAACATAAAACAAATTGCATAGTAGCGCAGCTCTGGAGTGATTCCTTTCATTGACAGACTAGCCTTTACAATCTTCCATTGTCTGGCCCTGTTTTGTGGCTCCATACGTCTGTTACCATCTTGAGTCAGGTATTCAAAAGCAAGAGCGTTGGCAATCAGATTGCTATACTCTTTTCGATTAGGATAATTTACTGCCCACAACAATGAGTCTGAAGGTAGGCGATGTTGTTGCCATAGTTGGTAGTAATAATTTTGTATGTTAGCGGCTTCTCTGAAATCTTCCCTCTTCTGATAGTTCTGAAGATAAACAAGTGTATCCCGTACCAATACGTGGGCTTTCACATATACATGCGCATTGCGCTGTTCATTGAGATTCTTTTCCCAAATAGTTAGAACTGCAGGCTTTTGTAATTCCTGTTTAATGTCTATTCGGGTACATGTTTTCCAGAATTCAAAGTCAGTACCTCGTAACTGTGTATAGAATAAAGGCCAGTTTTCACCTGTCTTGATTTGAATATGGGTTTTCTGATTGGTGTACTGTTTTATATATGCAAGAATATTCTCTCCACGGGTGTGATAAAGCTTTTCATTTAGCTCGTTCAGTCCTTCTATAGAAGCAAATGCTGTGATTTGTATGCTATCAATTTGATAATTAAGAAGAGTGTCCCGAATCGCTATCATCTTTAGAGAGTCAGGGAGTGTATTATTGCGGATAAAGGGAACCTGAAAGTCAAAATGTTTTTCTTCAGGTTTAAAAGTATTGAAATGAGGAGTTGAAAAATTTGTTTCAATATTTACTGTATCTGTAAATGAGAAATCCCCACATGCATTAGAAAAGTGGATGGGTGTGAGAATACGTTTCTTATGAATAAGCAGAAAATTGACAGCTAAATACATCCCTGAGTCCGCCTGAGACCAATCGCCAATTTTGACGGTTGTTTCATCTGGATGCCAACGGGTTGTCCGAATAAACTTTTTCTTTTGCCGGGCTGCTGCCGAGAATTGAAAGCGTAATGGTTTTAATTTCTTATGTTGTTCTTTTTTAAATGAACGCTTTTGTGCTTTCAGATCACTAAGAAGCGCTTTTCTATATAAAGGCTTGAGTATTTGTCCCGAGATAGAAGAATTGCGGTTTCGTCTGCTCTGAGCTGTGTAATAGGTAGGGTTTCCACAATGATAAGGTTCATAATCTATAAGTTCTACTACTATTCCATCTTTACGATGTTTTAATAATTTTTTGAATAGTTCAGGAGTAGATGAGTAGAGCAAGATATCGTTTGATCTATAATCAGGACGCAGGTCAAGCTGTTCTTTAAACACAGATTTGACTAGTTCACTGGATTGAGTGATCTCATTTTTGATAGGCTTTAATTTCCAGGGTAGCTTTTCTTTTTTGTTTGTAAGGTCATACTTATTCTGAGTTGGTTTTTCTGTATGTGCTCTTATCGTATCATACGGGAACAAAGATATACTGGTTTCAAATGTATATTTGAATAGTACCTTAGCAAATACCTGAACAGCTATTAGATTTCCATTTTTTTGGTGAGGCACAATAGCTACACCTGTAATCTGATAATCCGGAGTGATAATGTTTTTGTAATGTCCTGGAGAATTTACCCATCCTTTTACCATTTTGCGTGCTGTCTCAATATATGTATTTTCCAGAGGATAGGAAAGAACATTTTCTCCTGTAAGGTAATTGCTGGCACCATAAAAATTGACCCGGTCTTGTGGTGTTTTTTTGTTTGCAGAGCTTTGATAATGACTAATAGAAGGTTTATTTTTTAAATACTCCCCTTGGTCCTGAGCTGCCAGATAAGCAATGCTATCAGATACTAACGGAGAAAGTCCTTTGGTTCTGCGAACACTGTCAACTTGAGTCTTGACCAGAAATTCCAGGTATTTTACATTAATAGAGGAACGGTGAATATGATCGAAAGCTGTCTGTGCCTTTGTAGGTATATGGGAAAGTAGAAAATAAAGAAGAAAGGTAATTGTAAAATAATAGTTGAGGGAAAGCATATATATGACTTCTATCAAAGTTTTATTAGAAAAGTTACGAAAAATAATTCATCTCTTGTTTTACTTTTGGCTTTCCTATCTATCTAATGTATAGGCATAGGATTTTAACAGACATTGGTAAATGTCCATTGGAAGGTTGATAGATGCATATAATTACATGATGGATCGAAATATATTTAGTTGTAATGGTAAATCTGAGTAATTATATTCTTACTAATTTATATACAGATATAGCCGTGCTTGCGTTTAATAGACATATTACACCAGTTGTAAACAAACCTTTGGTATTTTATCGTTATCTATATAAGATTGAATTTTTTAATTTTTACCTATATCCTAAAACGTAAGAGAATTATGAGATCTTCGTTAGTTTCTATTTTTAGCTATTGTTTGTTGGCAGGGATTTGCTGGCTGGGCCTTGTAGGCTGCTCTCCAAATCCATTGAATGATCTGAGTGCAGAAGATTCAAAAGTTTTTATTACTAACTATGATGATACTGTCAACTTCAGTAATTATCGGACTTTTAGTATTCCTGATTCGGTAGAAGTGATTTATAATGATAGATATGGCTTATCTGCTGATAATTTTGATCTAGCCTTTCTAAGTAGGATCAGAGCCACTATGCAAGATCGTGGATACACAGAGGTAGAGAGGGTTGACACTCCTGAGTTGGGAATTAATGTGATGTATGTGCAGCAAGTACAGACAGGCGTTACAGTGAATCCTTACTATTATGGTTCTGGATATTGGGGGTACGGTGGCGGGTATTATTATCCTTCTTATTATTCGTATTATCAGGTAAGTGATAGTTACTGGTATATTGAGCTGTTGGATCTAAAGAATGCGGCCCGTAATGGAAATAAAGTTAAAGTAATCTGGGCTGCGCAAGTCCGGGGTGATGGTTTGGGGACAAACCCTAATGGTATGATTGACGCTATATTTGCTCAATCTCCGTATTTGAAGAAAGAGTAGGGTAGGGAGATTCCTTTAATTATTTTCTTTTTATTTTTAGCAACCATATACATATGAAAAATAGTAAATTATGGATAGGGATTGTTTGTACATTCCTTCTATCTGTTGCTGGTTTTGCTCAGGCACCTGTAGTGCCTCGTGAAGCACCTCAAAGTTCTCCTTACCAAAGATATACTACCTATCAGGTCACTTTCCGATATGGATTGTTTAAACCTCAAAGTGGTTTAAGTGATTACATTGATGATATGGGAACACGGAATTATTCACTTGCCGGAGAGTGGGTATTAAACAAAAGTTTTGCTTTTGGGGCTCAATACACAAGCAACTATTTTCAGAAGCGACTACCCCGACAGGTTTATGAAACAACATCCGGAGCCCAAATCTCTGCTGTTCAAACCAAAACGTTCAGCATTCAGTCTCTGCAAGCCACTGGTAAGTATTATTTTGCTGATGTGACTGCTATTGTGCGACCTTACGTGCAGGCTGGCTTAGGAATTGCTTATGCAGATTATACCTATTATCTGGGAAGTTTGGAAGGCGATAGCCAGGGTAAATTTAACTTTGCTGCACAAGCAGCTATTGGAACAAGAGTATTATTTGGTCGAGAAAGCCATTTTGGACTAGATCTTCAATTAAACTATCAACACATACCGTTTTCATATAATGAAGTTTCCAATGCTAGTGTAGCAGGTGGCTGGGTTGGTATCTTTTATCGATGGTGGTAATATAAGAGCTATTGAGAAGAGTAAAAAAGTCTGACTACTGTAAAAAGTGGTCAGACTTTTTCTTGAATAGAGCACTCTGGTTAGTGCTTTGCTACTTCTCTGTTTTATTTTTTGAGTAATTCCTTCTAATTTGCAACCGATTTTTCCATTTAACAATAACTGTCTTGAAACTGCGAATCGGACAAGGATACGATGTCCATATACTCGTTGAGGGTATTCCTCTGGTATTGGGTGGTGTGCAAATACCTCATACCCATGGTCTAAAAAGTCACTCTGATGGTGATGCCCTTACACATGCCATATGTGATGCATTGTTGGGTGCACTGAGTTTACGTGACATTGGCTACCATTTTTCGGATAAAGATCCTGCAAACAAAGGACGTAATAGTCTTGAGTTTCTAAAGATTGTAATGGAGATGATTCGGGAGGAAGGATATGAGGTAAACAATATAGATGTGACAGTAATACTGGAAGCACCAAAAGTAAATCCTCATGTACCTGCTATGAAAAAAGCCTTGTGTGAAACCATGGCGATCAGAGAGGAAGATCTTTCTATAAAGGCAACTACATCAGAAGGAGTAAGCTTTGTAGGACGTAAAGAAGGAATAGCTGTTTTTGCTGTATGCCTTCTGTATAAAGTGACAGATAATTTCGGTGGAATGTAAGCACATCGTAAAACAGATTATAGCTTCAGACCCCGTACTTGTACGGGGTTATTTTTAATAAGAAAATTAGAAGAATTATGTCTCAACCAAGTATACCTCAGGGAACGCGTGATTTTGGGCCTGTTCAGATGGCAAAGCGTACCTTTATTTTTGATACCATCAAGTCTGTTTTTCAACGTTTTGGCTTTCAACCGTTAGAAACTCCTACTATGGAGAATCTGTCTGTATTGATGGGAAAGTATGGCGATGAAGGTGATCAACTACTATTTAAGATATTGAATTCTGCTTTAGATAAGAAAAAAGATCATGAGAAAGTTGCTATAAAAGCAGCATTTGATAAAGTGCTAGAGCAGTCTTATACCTCAAACCTGATTACAGAAAGAGGGCTTCGTTATGATTTGACTGTGCCTTTTGCCCGATATGTAGTAATGAATCGCAATGATATTGCATTGCCATTTAAAAGATACCAGATTCAGCCTGTATGGAGAGGAGATAGGCCTCAGAAAGGGCGTTATCGGGAATTCTATCAGTGTGATGCTGATGTGGTTGGTACAACTTCATTGCTTTGTGAAGCGGAGATTGTATTAATGCTGAATCAGGCTTTAACTAACTTAGGAATCAAAGACTTCACGATTAAAATCAATAACCGGAAAATTCTTACTGGTATTGCTGAATCAGTAGGCGCTACAGGAAAAGAGGGAGATTTGGCTGTCGCTATTGATAAGTTAGATAAAATTGGAAAAGAAAAGGTAGAAGCTGAATTACTAGAACGTGGATTTTCCTCAGAAAGTATTCAGAAGTTACAGCCTTTCTTTGCCATGAAAGGCAACTTCGATGTTCAAGTAGCCTTATTGGCAGACTTATTTCAGGGAAGTGAAACAGGGCAGAAGGGACTTCAGGAATTGAGTGAAGTTATACAGTTAGTAACAGCTTTTGGACTAACAGATACACATCTGGAGTTTGATGTAACACTGGCCAGAGGGTTATCGTATTATACAGGTGCTATTTTCGAAGTGAAGGCTGGAGGGGTACAGATAGGAAGTATTTGCGGTGGAGGACGCTATGATAATCTAACAGGTGCATTTGGTGTACCTGGTTTGTCGGGTGTTGGAATTTCTTTCGGAGTAGATCGTATCTATGATGTTATGGAAGAACTGTCATTGTTTCCTTCCAAAGATACTATCTCAACCAGATTATTGATCACTTGTTTTGATAAGGAAGCTTTTACATATGCTTTACCCGTATTGGCTAAAGTTCGGGAAGCAGGTATCAATGCTGAAATATATCCTGATATAGCCAAAATGAAAAAGCAACTGGACTATGCTGACCGTAAAAAGGTACCTTTTGTAGTAATTATAGGTTCAAATGAAATGGCAACAGGGAGGCTGGCATTAAAAAATATGACGACTGGTGAGCAAAAGTCACTATCTGTAGAAGAAATTATTGAAGTTATCTTATACACAGAACAATAAAATATTCGTTGTAAAGGATATAACTTACTATAAAATGCTTATAGTACTCTCTTCACCATCCAAGAGAGTACTCTTTTATCTTGTTAATTTGGAATGCAACTAATTGAGAAAGTCTACAGAGTAATACTGGATTTTACTACTAGAAAAGGTTTTGTTAAAAACCATCTGTATATAATTTCTCTTACAGTATTCTTAAGCGTAGCAGGTTCTAATATATATGCACAGCAACCTTGTTTTACAATAAGTGCCACTAAGGGATGTGTACCATTAACTATAACTGCAGATCCCTCTTGCGGAAACTACGAACCCCCTCCCAATCCGCCTGATAGATATAATTATGGGGATACAATTTCTGGAGAACGTTATGCTATTAGAAATAGAACACATACATATAGCAAACCTGGGATATATGGAATTTATCTATATGGACAGTTTAATGGAAGCCTTGATTCTACCAAGACTCCAATTTTCGTAGAAGTGTATCCAACACCAAAGCCACTTTTCAGTATACAACAGTGTTCAGGATTTGGCATTGCTGTGCAGATTAGAGATTCTTCTTATGTGGTTGGTAGTAAAGCGTATATCTATGATTCATATGTGATTGAATGGGGAGATGGGAATATACAAACTGTTTCTGGAGCAGGAACTTATAGGCATACCTATACAGGAAATACTTTGAGGACGGTTAAGGTTTCCGGACGTTATACTGATATTAATTGTGGGGGTAATGAATCAAAAATTGTGATACCTGAATCCTCTCTTGCAGTACCCGAATTGGTAAGTCTGACAACAAATAACAGTAATTCTGCTTTATTACAATTCAGAGGAGAGGCAGGTGTTACTTATCAAATTGAAAAACGGAATGAAAATAATGGTACCTATACACAGGTTGCCTCACAGACCAGTTCTGTAACAGGAGTAGTAGGTCAGGTACTAAATGACCCTCAGCCTGCTGTTTATCGGGTTGTGAGAACAGATGCCTGTGGTAATAATCTTATTTCAGAAGAGATAAGTAGTATTTTGCTTAATGCTATTGCCTCAAATAATCAAAATCAAATATCCTGGACAACTTATTCAACTGGAGCTGTTGCTACAAGTACTTTGCTGAGAGACGAGCAGATAGTACAGGATAATAGTGCACAAACAACAAGAAACTATACAGATCTGGCTATTATCTGCGGAGATACAAATTGCTATCAATTGATTGTAACTCTTACTAGTGGAGCTAAAGCTTTATCTAATAGCCAATGTATAAAGGCAATTTCTAACTCTGTACCTGCCGCAGTACAAAACATTACAGGTACTATTGTTGATAACAAAGTTAGAGTAACCTGGGATTCCCCCACAGGTTTGTATGTACCAGCAGAATATATCATTTATCGATCAGAGGATGGGATAAATTTCTCTCCTGCAGCCCGGATTTCTACAAACAGCTACGAGGAGGTGGTTAGACGTATGGATATTGTCAAATATTGTTATAGAGTTGGATATATGGACAAGTGTGGCAATATGTCTGATATTTCAGTTAGTGCATGTCCTATTCAATTGAAAGTAACGGAAGTTACTAATTCTGCCAATGAAGGATATGCGTTGACCTGGAGTGCATACAGTGAATGGCCAGAAGGAGTACAAGCATATGAAGTTGAGAAACTAAATGCCAGCAATGTTGTGATAGAGCAGCAAACAGTGAGTGGTAATGATCTAACCTTTCCTCATGATACAATAAACCAGCTAATACGATTTAGAGTGCGTGCTATTGGTGAAGGGCGGACAAGTGAATCAAATATTGTAGAAGTACTGCAGACTGCTCAAATTTTTGCTCCTACAGCGTTTACGCCAAATTTCGATGGTGTCAATGATATTTTTAAGATTCACAGCTTATTTGTACAATCCTGGAAGATTCTTATTTATAACCGATGGGGAGAAGTTGTATATGCCTCTGATGATAAGAATAGTGGATGGGATGGTAAAAATAAGCGCTCTGCTATTGTGATGGGAACCTACTCCTATTCCATTCAACTTGTTGACCAGATAGGGCGTTCTGTTACAAAGCAGGGCGCTGTATTAATTGTTAATTAATTAAGTTAGTAGACAAAAAATGTCTATAATAGCTTAATCTCTTTTACTATTTTTCTTTTCCTGTTTGGCTGCGCGTTTTTCCTTCAATGTTTTCGCAGGCTCTTTCTTTTTTTCTTTGGTAGGCGATTTATCTTTTGACATACTGTTAGTTTGTTTAAGTAGTGAAGAAAAAGATATTCTATCATCCCCCTTACAACGAACCTATCTATTGATTTATTGAAAGTGTATATAGAATAATTGTGTTTTATAATCAGATAAATGTAGTTCTGGAAATTTGTTATCTACTTTCGTTAATTTGTTAGATTTCTGTGCAATAAAAAAGCGCTACCATTTCTGGTAACGCTTTCTATCTTCTGGATAAGAAGATTAGTGTGCAGTAGTATCATGAGCTGCAGTATCTACAGTAGTAGCAGCTGTATCTGTAGTTGTAGCAGTATCTACAGTAGCTTCAGTAGTAGTAGCAGTAGTATCAGAAGATTCTGTTGTGTCAGTTTTACCTCCACAAGCTGAGAATACAACTGTTCCTAATACGATAGCAGCGATTGCAAATAAATTTTTCATTTTGGAAAAACGGTTAGGTTTAAAGTTAAAATCCGCAGTTTAATACCACGAACTAAAGAAGGTAACCCAAGCCATCTAAAAAAAAATATATTTTATTACAAAAATCAGCTTTGTAATAAATAATACAGTTTATAATAGATTTAATGCAATTTATTTGTTGTTCTTAAACGTTGCTCAATAAGAAGTCCATATTATTCAAAGTCAAAGTTGCTTAGTTTCGAAGGTGGCTGAGTTTTAAATTGTACTCCTGTTGCCACACTTCCTTTCCTATCTTGTTGTGTATATAAATTCTGGGCAGTTTCCTCTGTGACTATTTGGATCTCAGAATAGGTTGTTTTACCTGAAATAATAGCAAAACCATATACCCGGTTAGTTGTGGAGCAGTTTATACAAGTCTTGGTATTGGGAAGTGCCTTCTGCCTTGCTTCTGGAATTTCATTACCACAATGAATACAGTTCATAATTTTAAGAACAAATAACTAGGTATGCAAAAAAGAAAACCTCAAAACGATTTGTCCTGAGGTTTAAATATATTTTTCTAATAAGAATGTACTAACCTACACTGCCTTCTAAGCTAATTGCCAAAAGTTTTTGTGCTTCAACCGCAAATTCCATTGGCAACTGATTCAATACCTCTTTGGCGTACCCATTAACAATAAGTGCCACAGCAGCCTCTGTATCTATGCCACGCTGATTACAATAGAAGATCTGATCTTCACCAATTTTGGAAGTAGTAGCTTCATGCTCAACACGGGCAGTTGGATTTTTTACTTCAATATAAGGGAATGTATGTGCACCACATTTGTCACCCATAAGTAAAGAATCACATTGTGTAAAGTTACGGGCATTTTCAGCACGGCGATGCACTTCTACCAGACCGCGATACGAGTTTTGGCTTTTTCCTGCAGAAATACCTTTAGATATGATACGACTTTTGGTATTTTTACCAATATGGATCATTTTGGTTCCTGTATCAGCCTGCTGGTAATTGTTGGTTACTGCTACAGAGTAGAATTCGCCTACTGAATTATCACCTTTAAGGATAACAGACGGATATTTCCAGGTGATAGCAGAACCCGTTTCTACCTGAGTCCAGGAGATTTTAGAGTTGTTTCCTAAACAGATACCTCGTTTAGTAACGAAGTTGTAGATTCCTCCAACACCTTCCTTATTTCCGGGATACCAGTTTTGCACAGTAGAGTATTTTACTTCTGCTTTTTCTAAGGCTACAATTTCAACAACAGCTGCATGTAACTGATTCTCATCACGCATAGGAGCCGTACAACCTTCCAGGTAGCTTACATAACTGCCTTCTTCTGCAACAATCAGTGTACGTTCAAATTGACCTGTTTCTTTTGCATTGATTCGAAAGTATGTTGATAATTCCATTGGACAACGAACCCCTTTTGGAATAAAAACAAACGAGCCATCACTAAAGACTGCTGAATTTAAAGCAGAGAAATAATTGTCTTGTACAGGTACAACTGAGCCCAGGTATTTCTTTACTAATTCAGGATGCTCCTGAATCGCTTCACTCATAGAGCAGAAAATAATACCTAGTTCACTAAGTGTTTTTTTATAAGTTGTTGCAATTGAAACGCTATCAATAACTGCATCTACGGCTACCCCTGTAATTCTTTTTTGTTCATTCAGAGAAATACCAAGCTTTTCAAAAGTCGCTCTTAACTCAGGATCTATTTCATCCAGACTTTTGGGTTTCGCTTTTTGCTTAGGCGCAGAATAATAAATTACATCCTGGTAATTAATAGGAGGAAAACTGATATTGGCCCATTCAGGGGATTTCATCTCCAACCATTGACGATACGCTTTCAGACGCCATTCCAACATCCACGCAGGTTCATTCTTCTTTTCTGAAATAAAACGGACAATATCTTCACTAAGACCTTTGGGAGCTGACTCCGTTTCAATCTGTGTCTCAAATCCGTACTTATATTCAGATTGGGTAATATCCTCTAATAATTGTGTGTCTTTGCTCATGGTTAGCTATTTAGACTGAATCTAATCCTATTACAAATATAGCTGAAAAATAGTTTCAGGAGTTCTGCTGTCTTTAATTATTTTATAAAAGTAGGCATAAATACTGTAATCTGTTTTGTAAGTGTCTGTATTTGTGAAGATATAGTAAATGGCACAAAGTATAAAAATTAAAATGTAATGGGTCTGCTAAACCGTTCTTCCAAGGATATAAAAGTTTCTGTACGTTGAATACCAGGTACTTTTTGAATTTTATCACTAAGTACTTCACGAAGATGCTGCGTGTCTCTACAAATAATACGCGCAAAGAGGCTATAGATACCAGTTGTATAATGAATGCTTAATATTTCTGGTATTTTCTCTAGTTCCTGAGCAGCAGCAACATAATTGGAGCTCTTTTCAAGATAGATGCCAAGGAAGGCATTTATGTCCCAGCCAAGTTTGGCATAATCAACAATAAGTTGTGAGCCTTTTACTACTCCCATTTGTTCCAGCTTACGCATTCGCACATGAACAGTACTTCCTGAAACAAAAACTTTTTCGCCTATTTCTGTGTAGGGCATAGTAGCATCTTGCATAAGAAGAGATAAGATCTTAAGATCTATATTGTCAATTTCTGAATTTTGGGGCATAAAAAAGTAATTGAATTGCTATTTTGTTAATAAAGTGGATGTTAAATTAATAAAAATATATTTTTTTAGGAAAAATGGTGCTAAATTTGCAAAGAATTGGAGCGTGTATTACTTTTGTATTGTCCAAAGCACAAGAAGGCAGTGGATTTATACTGTAGGGTGACGAAATTGGCAGCCGTGCCCTCCTGTCTCGGGGGTGAGGAATCTGGGATAAACGCAGGGTAAAGCCGTCCTGATGTCAAAATTAGGATGACTGGGATTGACCACCAAACTTTGCTCTGTCGCTAACTACCTCGTGGAGGTTCGACCCCTTCTCCTACAGCTAGCTTTCTAAACATAAGCAATTGGTTTTTAGTTTGTTGATGAAGTATTAAACGCCAGTTTCAGTAGGACTGGTGTTTTTTATTGCCTCAACAAAAATCCCCCTGATGTTGGCATCTGGGGGATTTGTTTTTTAAACAAAATTATAGTTTTGTTTGAGCCTTTCCAGATCTATCTTAACAGATTCCATAGGGGTTTTATCGCCATACGACTCCTGCTCTATTACCCAATATTTTACAGCTGTATTCTTTTTGGCAAAGTCTAATATCTCTTTCATTCTCAGGCGACCATCACCTAGCAGAGTACTTTCATTTTTTGTTTTGTCCAGATCTTTTACATGCAATAATTCAAAATGTTTAGGAAACATCTTTAACCAACGCATAGGATCTACATTTGCTTCGGCCATATTACAGATATCAAGTTGCTGACATACATATTTTAGATTCAGTTCTTTCAACATGATATCATACAAATATTCATTATTGAATTTTTGCTCAAATTCATCATGATGGTTATGAAAACCAAATCGTAATCCTGCTTTGGAACAGATTTCGCCTACTTTATTATATACATCAAATCCTTTGCGACATTCATCTAATTTTGTCTTGTCATAGGCAAACCAGGGGCTTATAAGATATTTCTGACCTAAGATGTTCGCGTCTTCCATTACTCCCTTCCATTCATCTGACACATCCTTTTTAGTTACTTGCCAATCTGTTAATCGAAATACAACATGACTGCTGGGTTGAGTTAATCCCAAATCATCGAGAATCTTACGCAACTCTTTGGATGAATACCCATATATCTTTCGATTTTGATATACGGATTGTTCTAGGTAAGCAGCTGGTTCTACCTCCTTATAACCTATAGATGCCAATTGTTTTAGAGTGCCAAGTGGATCTTTTTTCATTTCATCCCGCACTGAGTACAGCTGTAAAGGGATATGGAACTTTTCTTTTTGTAAAAAAAGCTGTCTTGAAACAGCAGTTCCAGCTAGAAGAAACGAACCTTTTTTTATAAAGTTACGGCGAGAGGAATATGAATTCATAGGTATAAAGTTGAATGAATAGAACAATAGATTATATATTCAAATCTATTATTTTTATCCAGTTTATACATATTGTAGTCCTATTTTTTAAGAGTAAATGAAGTGTATGGACAGATTTATAGAGTAGTTATACATAAAAGCCTGATTTGTAAAAAGTATCATTAGCTTTTACAAATCAGGCTCGTATTGACAGATAGATATCTTTGTCTTACTATATTTTATTGAAAAGCAGTAGAAATTTAATACCCTTCCTTCTCATTAGGAAATTCACGATTCTTAATATCTCTCACATAATGAGACACAGCATCCGTAATAGAAGTATATAGATCTGCATAACGGCGAAGGAACTTGGGACTAAACTCTTTGTTAATTCCAAGCATATCATGCAATACAAGTACCTGTCCATCTACATGAGGACCTGCCCCAATACCTATAACTGGTATTCTGACAGATTCGGCTACTTGTTTGCCTAAAGTTGCTGGGATTTTTTCCAATACAACTCCAAAACAACCAATGTCTTCCAGTAGTTGTGCATCTGCCATTAATTTTTGTGCTTCTGCTTCCTCCCTGGCTCTGACAGCATAGGTTCCAAACTTATAAATCGATTGAGGAGTAAGTCCTAAGTGTCCCATAACAGGTACTCCTGCACTTAATACACGAGTGATAGATTCCTTTATTTCACTGCCACCTTCCATTTTTACTGCATGGGCACCCGATTCTTTCATAATCCGAATCGCAGACCGGAGTGCTTCTGACGAATTACCCTGATAGGAACCAAAAGGTAAATCTACGACTACTAATGCCCGCCTGACTGCACGTACTACAGACGAGGCATGATAAATCATCTGATCAAGTGTGATTGGGAGGGTTGTTTCATGACCTGCCATTACATTGGAAGCAGAATCTCCAACCAGTATGATATCCATTCCTGCGCCATCTACGAGACGTGCCATCGAAAAGTCATAGGCTGTCAGCATGGATATTTTCTCACCCCGCAGCTTCATTTCCTGCAATATATGGGTGGTAATACGTTTGATCTCACTATGTGTAGACATTGTATTCTTGTTTTACGCTTGGTTTATATTCTGTTTTTGAAACAGAAATACTCTGTTTGAGAGCATAAAAATAGAATCTTTTTGAATACTCAGTCTGTAATACCTGTGATTTTAATACACAATAATAAGTAAACGATTGTCTTATAGACGAATATCGATGTCTTTAGCTGCTTTCACTGCGGGGAAGTATGAAGCAACAAATGTAATAAGAGCAATTGTAATACCTGTTGCTACAAAGTCTGGCAATTGCATCTTTACTGGATAAGCATCCACAATTGCGCTTTCCATACCCATCTTAAAGATCCCAAACATTTGTTGTGCAAGGCATATCAGAAAACCTGATCCCAGTCCTGCCAGTGTACCAACTGTAGCAATAATAGCTCCTTCTGTCATAAAAACTCTTCTGATAAAATGAGGCGCGGCTCCCATCGCTGATAGTACTGCTACATCCTTTCGTTTATCTATAGCAAGCATCGTGAGAGAGAAGAATATATTAAAAGATGCTACTGCCAGAATAACAGAGAATGTGATATAGACAAATAGCTTTTCAATACGAATAGCTTGTAGTAAACTTGCATGTTGCTCATCTCTGTCTTGTACAAGATAGTTTGCCCCCAGAACCTTTTTGATCTGAGCTTTGATCTGATCTACATCTTCTCCATCTTTAAGGCTGATTTCCAGAGAGTTTCGTTTGTTTCCCATTTGCAGTAAGTCTGCTGCAAATGAGAGTGGAACAAATATATAATCTTTATCATAACGTTGTTCCAGTGCAAAAACTCCACCTGCACGGATAGAACTTTTGCGAATAGATTCTGGCGAACTGACATTTATGGTTTTGCGCGAATTATCAGGATACCATATCTGGATGGGATTCATTTCATCTTTAAGTGCAATGGACAGAATATATTGTACACCACTGCCTACAATTGCATAAGATTTGTCATTATATTTTAATCTGGCGTTGCCTGCAATAATCGCTTGGTCAAGCCCATTTTGCCGGATAAACTGATCTGGTACCCCACGCATTCGTGCAGGCATATGTCCCTTTCTATAGGATAGAAATACATTATCTTCAATGATTTCTGCAATAAAACCTACTCCTTCTACTGCCCGAATCTTTGCTAATAGCTGTGGTGTAACAGTAAATGATTTGCCATAGGCTGGCTTGATATTAATTTCAGAGTCAAATGTGCCATGCAGACTACGAAACAGGTCCTCTAATCCATTGAATACTGACAGAACAATTACCAGTGCCATTGTGCCAACTCCAACTCCGATCATTGAGATAATGGATATGATGTTGATGAAATTGGTTTTCTTTTTGGATAGAAAATAACGCCGCGCAATAAAATAGGATAAGTTCATTTCAGCCATTGAGATGCATAGTGGACCTTAAACAAAAAATATTATTCCTCCTCGTCTTTATCTTTAGATGCTGCCGGAATATTAAGACCTGAAATCAACGCATCCATTTTGGCTGCATATTCAGCTGTGTCATCCAGATAAAAAATCAATTCAGGAATAATACGAACCTGATGACGTATCTTGGCTGCTAAAGTTTGGCGAATCGCTTTGTTTTTCTCGTTAACATCCGCCAGACTTTGCTCTTTATTATCAGTCATCAAAAAGCTAAGGTATACTTTTGCTACACTTAAGTCAGGACTTACACGTACCTGAGTAACGGTAATCCATACATTTCCAAACAGACTTTTACTGTCTCGTTGAAAAATTTCTCCCAATTCCTTTTGGATTAAACGGGAAAATTTCTGTTGTCTTTTACTATCCATAGTCGCAAAGATAATGAATCTGTTAAGGATTGACGGTTTTAATAGTCATATTTATTGAATAGTTGCAATAAATATGGATTTTGCCGTTAAATAGCAATTAGGAAAACTATCTTATTGTGATTCTCTTCTTAATTTTGCGATTATCTTTTACTAAAGAATTTTTCCTGTGTTCATTACACCTTGTATATATAGGTAGGGTGTGAATACATTATATTATAGATATGCTTCGTTTTTTACTTACAGGTGGGTTTAGCTCTGTTTTTGTAGCCTGGTTTTTTCTGGTAGTTATAAGACTACCCTTGCTTATACATGGATTACCAATGATACAGCCTGAATTAAACTGGCTGCTAATAGGGGAGCGGTTGCATCGGGGATTTATGATCTACACGGAAACCTGGGATAGTCTCAGTCCTTTGTCTGCAGGTGTATATGCATTAATTGACATACTATTTGGTCGGTCTCAGCTTGCCTATCATATTATTGCTATGTTTCTGGTTATGATCCAGTCAGCTTATTTCAGTATGTTCTTACAACGACATGAATTGTATAATGACCGTACCCATCTGCCTGCACTATTGTATTGTCTGTGTGGTACTTTGTTTTACGATTTCTATACATTGTCGCCTGTCTTGTTAGGACTTACCTTTTTGCTGATCGGTCTCAATGCTTTATTTACACAGCTTGATAGAGATGATGTAGATGATGAAGTGTTTGGTATCGGGTTTTATCTGAGTATGGCAACACTTTTCTATATACCTTTTGGTTGGTTTATTATTTTTGCTTTTGTTGCACTTCTACTGTTATCTGCTGTTCGACTTCGTAAATTTCTATTGTTGGCATTTGGTTTTACATTACCTATTGCTATTCTTTTACTATCTTTTTATTTGGTAAATGAATATGATGCTATTTATTTTAACTGGATCGCAGTGTTTTGGCAACGATATAGTGTCATTTATACCGATTTCAAAACTTTTCTTATTATCCTGCAACCATTAGGCATATTATTAGTGTTGGCTGCTAGTCAGTTAATAGGAGGAAATACACGTTTTATCAATTATCAGATTCGTTGTCAACAGGCTATGTTCATGTGGTTGTTGGCGGCTGGAGTGTCACTTTTCTTTGCAGATGATTTTGCGCCATACATCTTTCTGGTTTTTGTACCACCTGTTGCTTTTTTTGGGACTTACTATTTCTCTATGGTCAGAAAGGCATGGTTGGGGGAGTTGGTATTTTGGTTAATGCTTCTATACATAGGATTTAATAATGTAGGCAAATTTTATTTTCCCTTATCTGCTACACTTTGGAATGACACTGCTCTTATCGTCAAAAAAAATCCGGAACATTATAATTTTCGTCAGAAGCGCTTATTGGTAATCGGACAAGGTTTAGATGAGTATAAAGATAATATTCCTGCTACTCCCTATCTTACCTGGCGTCTGGCTCGAAGACATTTTGAAAATCTGGATAGTTATACTACTATAATAGATGTGTATAATAACTTTCTTCAGGATCCTCCAGAAGTTATTGTAGATAAACACAATATAGTTCCTACATTATTTAAAAGGTTACCTGCTTTGGGAAAAGAATATTCCAAAGGAACAGACCCGAATGTCTATTTTCGGAAGAGTCCTGTCAAAGCAGCAGTACATTGATCTGCTAAATAGAAACAATAAATATACATAGCAGAGATAGATGCTGGTCGTAGTCGGGTACCTAAAATAAACTCCTAAACTATATATAATGGTTTAGGCAACTACACATTCTGGTTTTACCAATAGAAATTATCTAACCATCCTGCTACTTTATCTGTACTTTTTTAAGTGTCTCTTTCACATTTTAGTTAATATATATATTACTATTATTCAATAATGAGTAGAAATGCTGAAAAATATTTGTATTAAATAAATATTAAATATAATTTATGTCAAAAAAAGGTTTTGTGTAATGGATCAATTATTTTTGTACTTAATGTGTTCAAAAATAGATGAAATTAAGAATTCTAAATGTATGGAATTAACTTCTTAATTTTCATCTTTGGCTCTACTAATATTACAAATTCAGTATACTTTCATTAGCGATGAATAGCAAGAATACAGAATTATCTGAACAGGAATTATTGGAAGCATTCTTGAATGGGGATAGAACCGCCTTTACAACTATCTATCAACTATACTGGCACAAAATGTACATTGTTGCCTATAGAAAGCTGAAAGACAAACAAGCTGCAGAAGAGATTATACAGGATATATTTGTGAAGTTATGGAAGAATAGAGCAACCGTACATATTACAAGGCTGGACTATTATCTATTTACTGCTGTTAGATATTCTGTTATAGATCACATACGTTCTGAGATAGTTCAGGGAGAATATGAAGAATATTACAAAACATTTTTATCGTTAGAAGACTCAAATACAGAAAATACCATAGCTTTTAATGAATTGATTTCTACTATAACCAATGGTTTGGACATACTTCCTGAAAAATCAAGAGAAGTTTTTAGGCTAAATAGACTAGAACATTGGCCTGTTGCACAAATTGCTGAACATCTGGACCTCTCTGAAAAAGCAGTTGAATATCACCTGACCAAATCACTGAAATCTATGAGGGTATACTTGAAAGATCACCTATTTATCTTTCTTATTCTATTTTCTTCTTTCTTGTAAGACTACTATCTTCTTCAGATATGTGAAGAAGGTACATCAATTAGTGATTAATCACTTCTCTACACAAAAAAGTGTCTTGTAAGAGTCTGGTATATTATTTATATATCATATACACGCCGTTAAGTCCGGTTAACTTTTATCAGATCTTCCCCTAGCTTCATCGCTTTCGTCTACTATCCCAATTGTTTACTTGTAATCCAGAGATTAGCTGTTTATATAACTAATCTTTCAACTAGCGCAATTAAGTTATATATTTTAAAGAAAGTAGCATATTTATAACCGGTATTATATAAACTTTCCAAGAAAATATAAAAACATTTAGGATAATATTCAAGTTGTACGACTTCTATATATGAAAGGATAATCTGCTTTGCTCATCTATAGCTTTATGAATAAAATAGAATTTCATCAATTGCTACATCGATATCTTCAGGGTAGCTGTACCAAAGAAGAAATGTTGAAGATACATCGGTGGTATTCTCTTTTAGAAAATCAATCACAGTTAGATTTAACATATGAAGAAAAAAACGAGTTAGAGCATAGATTGTGGAGTAATATCAATAATGAAATCGAAGATTCAGAAAACGTTATCCCACTAGAGACTGGCAAACGAAAGAATCGCACTCTTATATATACTGGAGTTGCTGCAGCTTGTGTTTTGATAACTATTGCTTCTTTCTTTTTTTTCACAAAAAAGATATCTACTGAAAAAGAGATCTGTACGTTTGAAAAAAATGTAGAATTGATCTCACAGCAAAATCAAAGCCAAATAGTAAAAAAAATAGTCTTACAGGATAATAGTGTAGTACACTTATCTCCCAACAGTAGTATTTTATATCCTAAAATTTTTAATTCCCATAAGAGGGAAATTCAACTAACCGGGGATGCATTTTTTGAGATTGCTAAAGATCCGGAGAAGCCATTTCTGGTATACACAGGTCGCCTTGTGACAAAAGTATTAGGAACAAGTTTCTGGATTAAAACAAAAGATCAATCAAATTCTATTGAAGTAGATGTTGCAACAGGTAAAGTATCTGTATACGAAAATTCAGCCTATGAAAAGTCCAATACATCAGATGTAAATACCATAGCTAGAGATAAGCTTAGTAACAATGGTGTAATTCTCACTCCAAATCAAAGAGTTGAGTTTTTTGAAAAAGGCCGCCACTGGGTAACAGGACTCGTTGAAAAGCCTATTGAAATCAAAGAGATTAAGAATACACCTTTACCAGAAAAGTTAGTTTATAATGACAGACCTATTCTGGAAATATTAGGTAGTCTGGAACAACGCTATGGGATAGAGATTGTTCCGGCTAGTGAAAAATTAAACGCCTGCACCTTTACGGGTGACATTACTGAGATGCCATTATACGAAAAACTGGATTTGTTGTGTCAGTCAATTGGGGCAACTTATGAAATCAAGGGAACTCGTATACTAATCTCTGGAAATGGATGTGACTAAGTATCGATTTGCCTCGTATCTGTTCAATCAACGTTTATTAATCCATCACCTCATTCCAAATGATAAAATAACCTTCAACTTACTAGTAATGATAAGCTAAAAAAGCCAATAGTGCGCTACCACCATTGGCTTTTATGAGCCTTGTCTCAAAAAGACACATTTATCCTGCTAAGATAAATGAACGGCTCCCCTTTGTCCTATTTTTTCCACAAAACAGAAACAGTTAAAAGTATGAAAAGAATCCGACAATTGCAACCGTATGCATTATTCTGCATGCTTATGAAGATCTCTTTAACGCAATTATGTATAGCCTTTGTTTTTGCATCGTTCTCATATGCGCATGAGATAAAGGCTCAGGATGTACTGGAACGAAGTATATCATTGAAAATGGAGAATACCAATTTAAGAAAGGTATTAAGTTCAATTGAGGATCAGACAGGAGTAAAGTTTGTATACAGCCGAAAAACTATTAAAGCAGATCGGTCAGTGTCTATTCACACAGTGGACCAAAAGCTTTCTACTGTATTAACAACTATTTTATCTCCTCTGGATATCTCATATCAGGTTGTATCAGGACGCATATTATTGACTGCTGATCAAATCACTGCTATTGATGGTGGTATTTTTGAAGCAAGCGCCAATGTTGCTCCGGCTCTTACCGTAACAGGTAAAGTTACAGACGACAAAGGAGAAGCTTTACCAGGTGTAAGTGTAGCATTAAAAGGCACCACTACTGGCACAGTGACTAATACAGAGGGACAATATAGTATTACAGTACCTGATGGAAGTGGAACTCTGGTGTTTTCTTTTATTGGCTACACCACTCAGGAAGTTGCTATTGGTAATCGCACGACAGTTGACATCACATTAGGTGCTGACGTTACCGCCTTAAGTGAAGTGGTAGTAGTAGGTTATGGAACTCAGCAGAAAAAAGATCTGACAGGTTCGGTAGCAGTTGTAAATATTGAGCAGGTTACTAAGCAACCTACTGCACAGGTAGAAAATATGCTACAAGGGCAGGCAGCAGGGGTAACTGTATTAGGATCTGGTCAACCAGGTCAATCTCCCAGAGTTCAAATTCGGGGTTTTAACACTTTTGGGAATAACCAGCCTTTGTATGTAGTAGATGGTGTACCCACCCAAAATATCAATGACATTAACCCAAATGACATTGCTACCATGCAGGTATTGAAAGATGCTGGTTCTGCGTCTATTTATGGATCTCGTGCTGCCAATGGTGTGGTTATTATCACTACAAGAAAAGGTTCAAGCAAGATTAAAGTAAGCTATGATGCTTATTATGGGGTACAGACACCTAAAGGAGGCAATGTATGGGATATCTTATCTCCTCAGGGAATGGCTGATTTAAAGCGCTTGGCAAAAGTAAACTCAGGAGTTGCTACAAATGATGATCCTCAATATCGTGAGAATGGTAATTCATATGTTTTGCCAGATTACCTTGTTGGAGGAAATCAATTTGGTTTACAAGAAGGTGATCCTGCAGTAGACCCTAGTTTATATAGAGTGAATCCTAATTATACCAGTTCTGGTGAGTATAATGGCTTTTACCGGATTGTAAAAGCAAATAAAGCAGGAACTGACTGGTTCCATCAGATTTTCAAAAATGCACCTATTACCAGCCATAATCTTTCTCTAAGTGGAGGTGGTGACCAGGGAAGTTATTTCTTCTCTGTAAACTATTTTAACCAACAGGGAACATTAATCAATACCTATAATAAACGATATACAATTCGTTCTAATAGTCAGTACAATGTTTCCAAGAAGATTAGAATTGGAGAAAATCTTGGATTTTCAGCGACGGATAATCCAAGAGTAGCTACATTGGACGAAGGTAGTGCTGTAGGTCACGCATTCAGAGAACAACCTATAATCCCTGTATATGATATTGCTGGAAATTTTGCTGGATCTTTTGCAAAAGATATGGGGAATGCACGTAATCCGGTAGCTATTCAGAAGCGTACTGCGAATAATAAAGGTCTATCAAATAGATTATTTGGAAACGTATTCGGAGAAGTTGATCTTTTCAACGACTTTACTGCACGTACTAGTTTTGGAGGTGAGTTATATAACTGGAATAGTCGTTCTTTTGCTTATCCAGAATACGAAAATGCTGAGAACAATACTGCCAACTCTTATACAGAGCAAAATGGAAGTGGGTTTAACTGGACGTGGACTAACACGTTAAATTATCACCATAACTTCAATGAAATACATGATATTAAAGTATTAGTAGGTACAGAGGCATATAATGCCGTAGACAAAACTCTAGGTGGAACTACACAAGGGTATTTCTCATTTGATCCTAACTATACCAATCTTACTACTGGGTCTGCATCTCCTACTAATTATAGCTCAAATGTATCTAACTCTTTATTCTCATTGATTGGACGTGTTGACTACAATTTAAAGGACAAATACCTTTTGGGCTTTGTTATTCGTCGAGATGGATCATCCAAATTTGTGGATAACCGGTATGGTTGGTTCCCTGCTGTAAGTGCAGGCTGGAGAATATCGCAGGAAAACTTTATGAAGAATATTGGCTGGTTAACAGATCTGAAAATCCGTGGTGGATATGGTGCAATGGGTAATCAGTTGAATGTAACGCCAAGCAATGCCTTTACAACCTATGGTTCTAACCGTTCTGGTACTTATTATGACTTTGGCGGTACAAACAATACAACTGTGTTTGGTATAAACCGTACTCAGATAGGTAATCCAGGTGCTAAGTGGGAAAGTGTAATCAATGGTAATATTGGTTTAGATGCGACATTATTTAGTGGCGCTTTGGATGTTACAGTAGACTGGTACAGAAAAGAGATCAGAGATCTTCTTTACAATCCTGAACTTCCAGGCACAGCAGGCGCTGCTACAGTTCCTTATGTGAATGTTGGTCAAATGCGGAACCAGGGTCTGGATGCAGCAGTGACAGGGCATATCAATCTTACTTCTGATCTGAAACTGAATATTACTGGTACAGTAACTACTTACAATAATAAAATACTTAAAATCTCAAATGGTGCCCAATACTTTGATCAGGAAGGACGACGCTTTAATGGAAGTTTTATTGTCCGCAATCAGGTAGGAAGTGCATTAGGCTCATTCTTTGGGTATAAATTGAATGGTTTCTGGGATGATCAGGCTGAGATTGATGCTGCTAATGAGCAAGCTCGTAGTACTACTGGTGATGCAAATGCTGTTTATCAAGCAGATGTGAAGGTTGGACGTTTCCGTTATGCAGATGTAAATGGTGATGGACGTATTACAGAGGCAGATCGTACTGTACTAGGTAATCCTAATCCTAAATTTACCTATGGTCTGAATATCTCATTGAATTATAAGAATTTCGATTTCTTTATATTCCTATATGGTTCACAGGGTAATAAAATCTGGAATAACGTAAAATGGTGGACAGACTTTTATCCTAACTTCTTAGGTGCGAAAAGTAATACTGCCTTAAATGACTCATGGACTCCTGAGAACCATAATGCAAAAGCACCTATTCAGGAAACTACAGGATCATTTAGTACTACTAACGTTCCTAACTCTTATTATGTAGAAAATGGTTCTTATTTAAGAGCCAAAAACTTGCAGCTCGGCTATACATTACCTACTAGCTTATTGCAAAAAGTTCGTGTTGAGAGACTACGGGTTTATGTACAGGCTGCTAATCTTTTCACAATTACAAAATATTCAGGTGTAGATCCTGAGGTTGGCTTCACTAATTCAGATCGGACAACAACCTTTAGTATTGACGAAGGTACCTATCCAAATCAACGTCAATTCATCATGGGACTGAACCTTACATTTTAATCACTGAAAACTGAATTGAAATGAAAAAAGCAAAATTTATAGTAACTCTGGTTATAGCTGCTTCGATTCCATTATTTTATTCTTGTGGCGATAACTTTTTAGATAAACCTGCACAAGGCGCATTAAATAATGTACAATTAGGAACAAGAGCAGGTGTTGATGCATTACTAACAGGAGCATATGCTGCGCTGGATGGGTCCAGACAGGACAACCAAAATTTTAGTGGTAGTAATTCCTGGGAGGCAGCGCCTGATAACTGGGTGTATGGGAGTGTTGCCGGAGGAGATGCTCATAAAGGTAGTAATGGTGCTGATCAGCCTGCTATTGATGGAATTGCCAAATTTATCACAGATCCAAGTAATGGTTATTTAAATAGCAAATGGAGAACTGTTTATGAAGGAGTAAGCAGAGCTAATTCTGTGCTTGTATTTTTGAAGGTAGCAACGGATGTTACACCCGATGAGGCTAAGAGTTTCGAGGCACAAGCACGTTTTTTAAGAGCTCATTATTATTTTGAGCTAAAGAAAATGTTTAATAATGTACCTTGGATAGATGAGAATACAATTGATTATACCAAACCTACCCCTGAGTCATTTAATGTACCCAATACAGAAGACATCTGGCCTAAAATTGAAGCTGATTTTTTATATGCATATCAGAATTTGCCAGAAACCCAGTCTCAAGTTGGTAGAGTAAACAAATGGGCAGCAGGTGCATATCTTGCCAAAGCATATTTATATCAAAAGAAATATACAGAGGCAAAGCCCGTATTTGATGATGTAATTACCAATGGAGTTACTTCGAATGGGTTAAAATATGGATTAACTGATAATTATGAAGATAATTTCAATCCAGCTGTGGAGAATAATAAGGAGTCGGTATTTGCCATTCAACAAGTAGCTAATGATGGAACCAATACAATTGGTAATGCTAATAATGGCGGTATGCTAAACTTCCCATATAATAGTCCTTTCCGTTGTTGTGGTTTCTATCAGCCATCACAGGATTTGGTAAATTCGTTCCGTACTAACGCTACCGGTTTACCTTTCTTAGATAACTATAATGGAAATGCCGTAAAAAGTGATATGGGGATAAAATCAGATCAAGCCTTTACACCGGATGAAGGATCTCTGGACCCCCGACTAGACTGGACTGTAGGACGGAGAGGAATACCATATTTAGACTGGGGTCTTCATCCTGGAGCTAACTGGGTACGTGATCAAAGTTATGGAGGACCCTATGCTCCAAAGAAAAATGTATACTGGCAGGCTACACAAGATAAATATGCAGATCAGCATACGTGGGCTCCTGGTACAGCTATAAATATTTTAGTTATTCGATTTGCTGATGTACTACTAATGGCTGCAGAAGTGGAAGCTCAGCTAGGTAATCTGGATAAGGCACAAACATATGTCAACCAGGTTCGTGCAAGGGCTGCGAACCCAGCTAGTTTTGTTTATCAGTATAAGAGTAATTCTGCCCCAATGACTGGTTTTTCAACTACACCTGCTGCTAATTATAATGTATCACAATATCCAGCAGGTAATTTTGCTACAAATGGGCAGGCATATGCGCTAAAAGCAATTTACTTTGAACGTAAACTTGAATTGGCAATGGAAGGACATCGTTTCTTTGACTTAGTACGTTGGGGAATTGCTGAAACAACGCTAAATGCCTATCTGACTTATGAATCCACAGTGACCAGTGATCTTACTGGTGGTAAATTTACAGCACCACAAGATGAATATTATCCAATACCTCAACGACAAATCGATTTGCAAACAGTTAATGGTACATCGACTTTGACACAAAATGAAGGGTATAGATAAACAATAAATCATCGATAAAAAGGTAGCTTTTAAAGCTACCTTTTTTTATAACATAGAAGTTAAATGCAGACAAGTAGTAGTCATTTCTTTTTTATAAAAGAAAATCTGTTAGCCCATTTTATAGGATTAAGTATTATTATCTTATCTATTGCCGGATGTCAATCCAGAAAGAGCTCATCACCTGAAACACAAAGTGAGTTAACAAATGAACAGATGGTTCAAAAATATTGCTCTGGTTGCCATCTTCCGGTTTCACCTCTGTTAGCAGATAAAGATTCCTGGGAAAATCATATCCTGCCTGCCATGGCTCCCAAACTCGGAATTCCTGTACTAAGAGGAAATCAGTATTATCAGGTGGCCAAACCACAAAACCAATCTGCTATATCTTTTGAAGATTGGTTAAGGCTGGTTGCTTATTTCAAATCCATGGCTCCTGAAAAGTTGGATTCTGCCGAATTGCCTGTTGCACTTGAGAAAACATGGTCACTATTTTCCCTACGAAAACCTGATTCTCTGAAAAATACTTCTTTAACCACTTTTGTAAGTATCAACCCTTATACTCACCATATATACACGAGTAATGAGGAGGATAATAACCTATCGGTTTGGGATACCCAATTAAAGAAGAAGCATTCTGTTATTCTTTCCTCTCCTGTCACACATTCCATCCACCTGAATAAATATCAATCAGCTTTTGTCTGCATTGGATCTATGCTGGCTGTTGATGTACCTAATGGTAGTATGGTACAAACACATTTTGATCAACAAAAAAAGCTTATCCCTGAGAAATTATTTTCCGGTTTACTACGGCCTGTGCAAGCTGACTCTGGTGATTTTAATAAGGATGGGCGTCTCGACTGGATAGTATGTAGCTTTGGACATAATACAGGTAGCTTAGATCTGTTTACACAGAATGCCGATCATACGTTTACAAAAACTGCTATTCGGGAAGTTGCTGGTGCTACACAAACGGTAATTAAAGACTTTGACCAGGATGGCTGGCTGGATATTATGGCTCTTTTTGCCAGTGGAGATGAAGGAATCTGGTTATTTTCTAATGATCAGAAAGGAGGATTTACTTCAAAAAATCTTCTTAGGTTTCCACCTGTTTACGGTTCAACCAGCTTTCAATTAGTAGATTTCAACAAAGATGGAAAACTGGATATTCTATATACCTGTGGAGATAACAGTGACTATTCCAGAATAATAAAGCCTTATCATGGCGTGTACATTTATCTGAACCAAGACAATTTTCAGTATAAGCAAACCTATTTTTATCCGGTTAATGGCTGTACCAAGGCAATAGCAACAGATTTTGATCAGGATGGAGATTTGGATATTGCCAGCATTGCTTTCTTTGGTGACCTTGTGAATAAACCTGAAGAAACATTTATTTATTTCGAACAGACTCAGAGCTTACAATTTAGACCTTATGCAATCCCTGTACACCAATATGGTCGCTGGATATGTATGGATGTGGGAGATGTGGATGCTGACGGAGATGCTGATATCGTATTAGGAAATTATTCAAGAGGCTTTATTAACCAGAAAGAAACGAAGCAATACTGGAGTAAAAATCTTCCTTTTATTGTACTGGAGAATACAAAACAAAAACGGAAAGACTGACAAAACTTTCCGTTTTGTTTAAAAACAAGTATTAACAAAATGCGATTTTATCTACTCTGTTCTGATGGCGTCCACCTTCGAATGACGCAGTAAGGAATGTATCGACACATGCTTTAGCGTCTTCTACACTGATGAAACGTTCTGGTAGGCATAATATATTGGCGTTATTATGCTGACGGGCCAAGCCTGCCAACTCTGTATTCCAGCACAAGGCTGCCCGGATGCCCTGGTGTTTATTGGCTGTAATCGCTACTCCATTGCCACTGCCACATACCAGAATGCCAAAATTGAATTCTTTGTTTTCTACTGCCGTAGCCAGTGGGTGAACAAAGTCTGGATAATCCACCGAAGAAGTACTATAGGGACCAAAGTCTTTTACTTCAATACCCTTTGCTGCCAGCATTTCCTTAATGGCTTCTTTGTAGGTAAAACCAGCATGATCACCACCAATTGCTATTTTCATAAAAATGGAATCTGATAAGTATGGAAATTATGTTTTCGATGAACAAAGATATAGTTTTTCCAGTAATGGAAACATTTCTTTGTTGACAGATAGCTATGTATGGAGTATGAAAGCACAAAAGCCAGCAGTAGTGCTGGCTTTGTAGTTGTTGTTTATAAAAGGAGAATTAATTGCCTCCTAATGGAATAGCCCAGAACAGACTAAACTGGATAACACTGTTTTTAAAGTCAGGGTCGATAGACTGTCCCGAAAAATTACCAACTTTTGATATACCAGCAATGTAGCGGCCTTCAACACCTAAACCGATGTTGGATTGGTAACCTATACCTACTCCTGCAGACAGATCAAGATTTTTGGCAAAGTTACGAATGGTTTGATCTGGTACATCTTGTGACGTAAGAAATCCAACCTGTGGACCTGCTGTAATAATGAAACCACCATTGGTTCTGAATTTCAACATTACCGGAACTGTAACATAGTTGATTTTGAAATCAGTTTTTTGTCCATCATTGTCGATCTTGGCACCTTGTGTGGAAAATAACACCTCTGGTTGAAGGGCGAAGTTCTTTCCAAAGCCAAAGCTTAGAATTCCACCCAAATGATAACCGACAAGAGCCTGTGATTTGATGTTACCTCCTGTATAGTTGCTTATATTCAATCCTGCTTTAGGACCAAAGCTAAATGTCTGAGCAAATGAGATTACACCTACTAAAAGGAGTATGGCAGTAAGGGCTGTTTTTTTCATTTTTTAAAAGAATATAGGTGATTGAATGTGTCAGGATAATACCTGTAAAAAACTTAGGTTTATTTTATGTAACTAAAATAGTATGCCAGAACTATCTGACATTTGATACATGCAGTTACAAATTCTTTGCCAGAGTTTAGACAGCTAACGTATTCCTGGTTATCATTCTCCAGAAAAATAGACGAAGTGCAGCATAAAAATGCTTTTGAAGCCTTCCTTTTACACTATCTGCTTTATTGTTTTCTGTCTTTGTGCATTAATCTGAGTCCATATAAAATATCCCATAAGCCACAAAGAAATTACTGAAGGACCTAGCTGGCTATAAGGATGCCAGTCGGGTAAGATGGTTCCCATGAATGCACTTAAGAGTGCACTGAATGCAGAAAACATTTTGTATATATGTTCATAAATCCAACAGTTTTTGAGTTGATTGTGTAGCCAGAAATATTTGATTAGATCATATACTGTTACAATAACAATGGCTGCCAGGGTAGAATAAATTATAGAAGATGGCCATTGGGTTTCGGATTGCTTCTGCCAGACTACATAGCCTATACCCACTAACAATACTGTCAGTGCAATCATAACATCGGGCAGCGAACTCCGTTGCTGACGTAAACGCACAGTGCGATAACCTGCATACCCCACATACCCTGAAAGAAGAGTAAGCATAACCAGAAATGCATTGATACGAAAGAAAGATAAACCTACAACAGCTGATCCGACCACAATAGATAACAACCAGAGGAAATATCGTCCGTATCGTTTGTGTATCGAAGCTTTTTTATAATTGATAATAGCAATAGTTCCTATTCCCAAGCCCAGAGTACCTGCTATAACATGGAGTATAATAAGAGTAGAATGAATGGGTGACATATGGTTTCAGATAAAAGTTGAGAAAAGAGACTGAATGAAAATTACGTGCTCTTGTCTGTGTTATCAATGATTTAGTGACCAGCTACCCTGGTCAGTGACAAACATCTTTTGTCACTGGGATTCCTATTCAATAAGTTTTTCTAAATTGCTGTATGCTTATTTCTTCGTTTCTGAATCATATTATCATTCGAAATATTCTAGGGCTTACAGCTTTGCTTACTGTACATTTTATAGCGGATCAGGAAAATTTTTTTCGGAGGGAAGGTTCCAATCAGTGGATGCCTTATTTGTTTTTGGTGATGTTATACGGAGGGATGATAGTACATCATCGCATCTTGTTTGATCAGTTTTATCTCAAACAACGAAGAAAGATATACTGGATAGGGTTGCTTTTAGCATTGGCAGTTAGCTCTGTTAATATGCACTATATCCTGCAAAAAGGATTTAGTGTCGAGAATACTTTACCAAAATTAATAAGCTTTTGGGTCTATGTGCTAACCGGACTGGGTGTATATGTTCTTTTTCGCTATGTAAGATTGGATCAGCAACCGTCAGTATTTATACAAACTTCGGATTCGACCTCTAAAAGCGCTGATTCATTTACTTGTACAGTGGATAGTGAGACGATAACTATTTCGCATGCCAGTATTATATACATGGAAAGCATGGAGAATTATGTGAAAATTTATACCCCTTCAAAAACTTATGTTACACGCCTAACACTGAAACAGGCAGAAGAACGGTTGCCTAAGCCTTACTTCATTCGTATTAGCCGATCACATATTATACATAGAGCTTATCTTAAAGATCATACTCCTGATAATATAAAGGTAGGTGGTGAGAATTTCTCAATTGGGAAAGTATATAAGCGTCATGTTGCAGAATTACTAAGCAGTAAGTTATAGGTTGGTTGCTGAGTATACATTGTCTCTATTTATAATCCTTACAGAATATAAATTCTATCAGGCGAGGAGTAAAAATCAGCAAACTTATAGTTGAATAAACATACTTATGCCATCTGGTAGGTATGATTTTTTGCACAATTCGTAAAATGTTAATTTAAAACAAGACATTCTATGAATTATATAAAAGCCTTAGGAAGCGGATTAGCAGGTGCTCTTTCCGTAACCTTGATTAATGAAAGTGTACGACGTTTTGTTCCCAATGCTCCTCGTTTGGATTTACTTGGCTCACGTGCTGTCGAGAAATCTGCTTCTGCCATGGGGTATTCTCTACCATCTTCTGCCAGATATCCTGTTGCCATAGCGGGTGATTTGCTTTCCAACAGTTTGTATTATAGCATGAGTGGTGTTGGAAAAGAGAAAAATACTTTATTAAAGGGAGCACTATTGGGATTGGCTGCTGGTGTAGGAGCTGTTGCCTTGCCTGACAAAATGGGATTAGGCGAACAACCAACTAATAAAACAGGGCAAACACAATTGTTAACCGTTGCTTATTATCTGATAGGTGGCTTGGTTACAGCTGCAACAGCCCGTTTTCTAACAGACAGGTTTTTCAAATAAGTTATTTTTCTGAGTATGTATTATCTACGCTAATAGATGGATGGTACATACTCATGCTGAACAATCTTATACCATTCTACTTTTTTATCTGGCTATGAGTGAAATAAAAAACGATTACCTCTGGTGGCAAACAGGTGTAGTGTATCAGATTTATCCAAGGTCTTTTCAGGATAGCAATGGCGATGGAATTGGAGATTTGCAGGGAATACTAAAGCGTCTGGATTATTTGCAGTGGCTGGGAGTAGATGCAGTCTGGATTTCCCCAATTTATCCTTCTCCAATGGCTGATTTTGGATATGACATCTCAGACTATATCGGCATCCATCCATTGTTTGGTTCGCTGGATGATTTTGATAGGCTTATTCAGGAAGTTCATGCACGAAAGATGAAGCTGATTCTGGATCTCGTACCCAATCATACGTCAGATCAACATCCCTGGTTTCTGGAATCTCGTTCATCGCGGGATAATCCCAAGCGAGACTGGTATATCTGGAAAAATCCCCGGCCAGATGGAGGACCACCCAATAACTGGCTGAGTGTATTTGGAGGTAGTGGTTGGGAATGGGATGAAAAAACAGAGCAGTATTATTATCATGCTTTCTTGAAAGAGCAACCTGATCTGAACTGGAGGCATCCGGAAGTGCAACAGGCTATGTTGAACGTGATGCGTTTCTGGCTTGACAGAGGGGTAGACGGATTTCGGATTGATGTGATGTGGCATATGATAAAAGATCTCCAGCTACGGGATAATCCTGTTAATCCGGATTATCAGAATCATATGGCGACTTATGAACAGTTATTGCCTGTTTATTCAACAGATCAGCCAGAAGTGCATGAGATTGTGCAGAAGATGAGGAAACTGCTTGACTCTTATTCGGATCGGATGATGATAGGGGAGATTTATCTTCCTATTCAGAAGTTGGTTACGTATTATGGAATTGATGGCAAAGGAGCACACCTCCCTTTTAATTTTCAGCTAATTTCTCTACCCTGGGAAGCAAAAGTGATTGCTGCTGCTATAGATCAGTATGAAGGTGCTCTTCCAGCTAATGGCTGGCCTAATTGGGTATTGGGTAATCATGATCAGCCCCGTATTACTAGTAGGGTTGGCATCCAACAGGCACGAGTAGCAGCCATGTTGCTCCTGACTCTTCGAGGTACACCTACTATTTACTATGGTGATGAAATAGGTATGCGTGATGTACCCATTCCGTTTCAGGAAGTGCAGGACCCGCAAGGGCTAAATATGCCGGATAAAAATCTCAGCAGAGACCCGGCACGTACACCGATGCAGTGGGATGCCAGTTTACAAGCCGGATTTACAGAAGGTAAACCCTGGCTGCGTTTAGATAGAGCGTTTCAACGAACCAATGTACAGCTTCAGAAAGAAGATCCGTATTCTATGTTATTGCTCTACAAACGGTTAATTGACCTGCGACACATTGAGCCATCACTGACTGTAGGAGACTATACCCCTGTTTGTTCTGACAATCAGATGTTGGCCTTTACCCGGCATGCGGAAGGGCATCCAAAATTTCTGATCATTCTGAATCTTAGTCATCGGCCATGTTATTTTAAGCCATCTACCTTAACCTTTACAGGGACAGTTGTAATGGCCACTTCTCCAGAGTTGGAAGGCTCTGTTGTGGATGAAAACATTAGCTTAAGCGGAGACGAAGGTGTTATTATTCGTATAACTGATACTGGATTGTAGTAGCGATTGCTGAAATAAAAAATAACTAAACGAATTGAAAAGATAAGCGATCACTTATACGATCTGTTTTAGAGGTTGTCTGGAATTATTATTAAGGGCTGCAAAGGCATCTTTTAGGCTGCACCTTCGCCTATTTTTCGGCCCATAGCCACTGGCTATGTTGCGGTTGGATTACAGATAAATATCTCGGTTCGCTCTAAAATCTGCTCTTTTCGCCTCTTTAATACTAATTTAGACAATCTCTTATTTTAATTTTTTGAACTATAAATTCCTTTTGGAAAATTTTTAGAGATGAAATTCGTAGGTGCGGAGTACTTAGGTAACAATCGCTGTGCATTTACTGTATGGGCTCCACAGAAAAAAAGTATGACACTGCATTTTGTGTATCCCAAGGAACGCAAGATTGAGATGAAAAAAGATGGGCAGGGCTATTTCAACGTATTGCTTGATGAGGTGTCTCCTAGCGATCGTTATTTTTTTGCTCCGGATGGAGACAAAATAGAACGCTATCCAGATCCCGGCTCCTATTACCAGCCTGAAGGAGTAACGGGACCCTCTCAGGTAATTGATCATACAGCTTATCACTGGCAAGATCAGCAGTGGAGGGGTATTCCTTTTAATGAGTTGATATTTTATGAACTACACGTAGGACTATTTACTTCTGAAGGTACATTCGAAGCTATTATTCCTTATCTGGATGAGTTGGTAGCTATTGGGATCAATGCTTTACAGCTGATGCCGGTAAATCAATTTCCTGGTAGCCGTAACTGGGGCTATGACGGCGTGTACCCATATGCTGTGCAACATTCGTATGGTGGACCTGAGGGATTAAAGAAATTAGTGGATACTTGTCATCAAAAGGGGATAGCTGTTTTTCTGGATGTAGTCTATAACCATCTGGGACCTGAAGGAAATTATTTTGACAAGTTTGGACCCTATACTACTAATGCGTACTGCACACCTTGGGGAGATGCTATTAATTTTGATAAAGAGTATTCTGATGGAGTACGTGATTTTTTCTCAAACAATCCTGTATTCTGGTTTGAATTGTATCACATTGATGGACTTCGCTTTGACGCCATCCATCTGATGTATGATCATAATGCAGTTACTATCTGGGATGAAATACATGCAAAAGTTCACATGTGTGAACAGCAACTGGGAAGGCCTTTGTATATGGTGGCAGAAAGCGATTTTAATAGTCCCAAAGTGATGCAGGTTCCGGAAGTAGGAGGGTTGGGTTTCCATGCTCAATGGCTGGATGACTTTCATCACGCTATGTATGTGCTATTGGATAAGAAAGGGCTTCAACGGTATGAAGATTTTGGACACATGGAACAACTTGCCAAGGCGTTTAAGGAAGGATTCGTACATACAGGAGAATATGTAAAGGCTCGTAAACGTAGATATGGAACTTCCGCTGCAGGATTATCCGGAGATAAGTTTATTGTCTTTACAATGAACCATGATCAGGCTGGCAACCGGGTAAAAGGAGAGCGATTGAGTAAGCTGATTGACTTTGAGCGACTAAAAGTAGCGGCAGCAGGGATGTTATTATCACCTTATCTGCCTATGTTGTTTATGGGAGAAGAATATGCTGAGGATGTGCCATTCTTTTATTTTATTGATTATTCTGAGAAAGAATTGATAAAAGCTGTACAGAAAAGTCGTAGAGAACAATTGGCTGGTTATGGTGATGTTGGTAATCCTCCTGATCCACAGGCAGAAACTACTTTCAAGGCTTGCATATTGCAATGGGACAAACGAAGAAGTGGTAAGCATGCCAGTATGCTGGAATGGTACAAAACGTTGATCGCGGTGCGAAAACAATATGAAGTATTGCAGAACTATACAAAAAATGATTTGACAGTTACTGTACTAGGCCAATCAGGTATTGCTTTACTCAGACAAAGTAAGGATGGACTGCAGAAATTAGTGTGTTTGCTCAATCTGAAAGATGTGACTATAGAATATACATTTCCTAGTCTATCTGGATCATGGGACAAGTTGCTGGATTCTAAAGATACTCAGTGGCTTGAAAAAAAGCAAAAAGTAAAGCAGGCTCCCGCAAGAGCTAAGGCTGAAGAAACTATTCAGATACCATCCCTTTGTGTATTACTATATGAACAAAAAGTGGATGAGTAGTCATAGATAGAATCAGAAGGACTTTTAGATTTATGCTACAATGGATGTAAACACTAGTTTCTTTCCATTGCTTACATGCAAATTATAAAACAGACTGTCCTGTAGTAATAGAAAAATACCCTGCATACAAACAGCTATCCCAAAGCCTTCCCATAAGTTCTGGTAAAGTTCTATGGCTGACTGTTGTTTATATAACAAAATACCAATAAGGACATACATTACATCAAGAAGACTATTTAGTAACAACATTTTCTTTACATGTTGTTGTAGCTGCATTCTTTTGACAATGGTTTTTTGTCTAGCTGCACTTTTCCGGGTGTGCCAGTAAACAAAAGCTGCTACACCCGAATTAATTACTCCCCATACCAGGTTCATAAGTGAGAAAAAGTACATTTCCTCCTGTGCAAAAATACTACATAAAATTCCTGAGGTGATATTTAAAATGGCCCAGGTTAAGAGAACTCCTGCATGTATTTTACTTAGTTTGTTCATTTGTTTGTCAAATGGTATCAGACTAGCAGTAGGAGTCGCAATAGATATATGTATTGTCCAGAATAGCGTAAAAGGCAGATGAAACATGGTGAGAATCTTTAGAAAATAAAATTAGTTCTCTACCTGATGAATCTATATGATAACAATCATGATTTACACTAGTATTAAGCAAGGTTGGTCCAGGAAATAATAACGGCTAGATAAAGAATATTTCATCCAGTAGTTCGAGAAAGAAATGTAAACTTGGATTAGGGTTGTGCCTATCCCAAAGAGCTGTGATTTCTGCCCGTTGAGGTATATTGGCTAACTCAATAAACTTAACAGCTGCACTGGTGATATCTTTAAAGGATGTAGGAAGTAATGAAATTCCTAAGTGATGGTCAATCAGTTTTAATACCGTATGACCATGTACAGTTTCATGGGCTATCTGGGGGAGAAATCCTGCGTCTTCGCAGATACTCCACTGTAACTGATAGTATTGTTCACCATCTGCACGGGTTGGTAAAATAAACTTCTCATGAGCCACCTGGTGCATTCCTTCGAAGTTATTTTGATTTAAGTGATGTTCCTCCGGTAAGACCAGCGCAAAGGTTTCCTGAAAGATTAACTTTTCACCAAATCGTTTGTTGGCTGGTGGATTTCTTAGAAAAGCTACATCCAGTTCACCCTTTTGTATTGCCTGTAACTGAGAAGCAGAAGTCATCTCAGAAAGATATGTCTGGATTTCCGGATGCCTTTCATTGAGTACAGTTAACAGATCTGGTAGAAATGTGTGAATGCACGATCCTACATACCCAATGCGTATTTCTCCTTTCTGACCTTCTTCTACAAGTCTAACCTTATTTTTGGCTTCTTCGAGTTTTTCCAATGCTTGAATTATCTCATTCCTGAAAAAATCGCCTGCTATAGTCAGCTTTACTTTGCGTTTGTTTCGCTCAAACAACTGTACACCTAGTTCTTTCTCCAGATCCTGAATCTGTTTGGTAAGAGCTGGCTGTACAATGAATAATTTCTCAGATGCCTTTTTGAAGTGCAATTCTTCAGCAAGAGTAAGGAAATATTTTAGCTGACGTATCTCCATTTGATCAATAAAAGTGATTACTAATGCAAGAAAATACTATTTTTTATTATTACTCAAAAAAGCGTATTTTGTTTTAGCTCACCACTGAGGTCTACGAATAATTGATATCCAACAGTAAATACATATAAGAATCATTTTAAAGTTGTTTACAATGGCTTTATTATCCGTTCAAGATAAGTTACATTATATCAATCCTGAGTTACTGACCAGAGACTTGATAGAAAAAATGATAGATCAGCAAGCTAAGTTGATACTTTCAGATGACTCTATTGAAAAAATAACACATTGCAGAGCTTATCTGGATGATAAGCTTTTGCATTCTGATACCCTTTTTTATGGTATCAATACTGGTTTTGGTTATCTCCAGAATGTACAGATTGACAAAGAACAAATAGCCCATCTGCAATACAATCTGCTCCAATCACATGCCTGTGGACTAGGTGAAGAAGTGCCTGCTTCCATTGTAAAGTTGATGCTCTTTCTGAAAATACAGTCTCTGGCTTATGGACATTCAGGAGTACAGTTGCAGACGGTACAACGCCTCATAGACTTTTACAATTATGACATTTTGCCTGTAGTATATACTCAGGGATCATTGGGCGCTTCTGGTGACTTGTCGCCCTTGTCACATCTGAGTTTACCATTGATTGGACTAGGTGAAGTCTATTTTCAGCGAAAGAAATACTCCTCACAGGACGTGTTGACTAAGTTTGGCTGGACTCCGATAGAGTTATCTTCCAAGGAAGGAATTGCTCTGATCAATGGGACTCAGTTTATGTCAGCTTATGGATTACATTGTTTGATGCAGGCTGCCCGACTGATCAAATGGGCTGATGTGATATCGGCTATTTCCGTGGATGCTTTTGATGGCTCTGCTGAACCATTTCATGAAAGAATCCATTCCGTCAGACCGCACAAAGGCCAGATACAGACTGCTACCCGCTTACGTAATCTGTTAAAGCATAGCCCTATTTGTAACCTTCCCAAGAAACAGGTTCAAGACCCTTATTCCTTCCGCTGTATCCCACAGGTGCATGGTGCTTCCAAAGATGCTTTTGCTCATGTAAATGATATTATTTTACAGGAAATAAACTCTGTTACCGACAATCCCAATATCTTTCCGGATGATGATCTGATTCTTTCTGGAGGAAACTTTCATGGGCAGCCACTGGCATTAGGGTTTGATTATCTCTGTATGGCTATGGCTGAACTGGGAAATATCTCCGAACGGCGTACCTATCAGCTACTATCTGGTCAGCGAGGTTTGCCGTTGTTTCTGGTGAAAAATCCAGGTTTGCATTCCGGATTGATGATTCCTCAATATACAGCAGCAGGCATTGTCAGCGAAAATAAACAGCTTTGTACTCCCTCTTCTGTGGATTCTATTACTTCATCCAATGGTCAGGAAGATCATGTAAGTATGGGAGCCAATGGTGCGACGAAATGTCTTCGGGTTATCAATAACCTTGAAAAAGTGCTGGCTATCGAACTTTTGACTGCTACTCAGGCATTAGAATTCCGAAGACCCTTACAGACATCCGCAGTACTGGAAGATATCGTTGGGAAGTTTCGGCAACTAGTGCCTTTTAATGAGACAGATCGTGTATTATCAACAGATATGCATCGGGCCATTGAGTTTTTAAGAGCTTATCCTTTATCTGCTATAGACTAATATTCTCCACTTTTTTCAGAATACCTATATGGCTACAATGGTTAAAAATTATGACCCTGTACGTTATAAGACACCAACAGGATCTCAATTGCACTGTAAAGGCTGGATACAAGAAGCCGCTTTACGCATGTTGCTGAACAATATCAATCCGGAAGTAGCAGAAAGGCCTGAAGAACTGATTGTATACGGAGGAAGAGGGAAGGCCGCCCGAAATTTTGAAGCACTGGATCTGATTATTAAGGCATTGAAAGATCTTAATGAAGACGAAACATTACTGATCCAATCCGGAAAGCCTGTAGGAATTCTGCCAACACACAAAGATGCGCCTCGCGTATTAATTTCTAATTCGCAATTGGTACCCAATTGGGCTAATTGGCAGCATTTTAATGAATTGGAGCAAAAAGGGCTGATGATGTATGGACAAATGACAGCTGGTTCCTGGATATATATTGGCTCGCAGGGAATCGTACAGGGAACCTATGAAACGTTTGCTGCTATTGCCAGAAAACATTTTAATGGAACGTTAAAAAATACGTTATCTGTGACAGCAGGCCTGGGAGGAATGGGAGGAGCACAACCATTGGCTGTTACTATGAATGAAGGTGTGTGTCTGATAGCAGAAGTAGAGGAATGGCGTATTCTGAAACGACTGGAGACAAAATACCTCGATGTATTCTACACAGATATAGATGAAGCCATTGACAAGGCATTACTGGCAAAGAAACAAGGAGATACTTTGTCTATTGGAGTTCACTGCAATATTGTAGACTTACTTCAGCGGCTTATAGACCGGAATATCACACCAGATATACTTACCGACCAAACCTCTGCACATGATCCATTGATTGGGTACTTCCCACAGCATCTTTCTGTTGAGCAAGCGAATATAGTACGTCAGGATAACCCGGAGAAATACCTTGTGCTCGCATATGAGTCTATCGTAAAACATGTACAGATAATGCTGGAGTTACAACAACGTGGAAGCATAACCTTTGACTATGGAAATAATATCAGAGGAAGAGCATTTGAAAAGGGATTGACCAATGCGTTTGATTTTCCAGGATTTGTGCCTGCCTATATTCGTCCATTGTTCTGTGAAGGGAAAGGACCTTTCCGATGGGCTGCATTATCTGGTGATCCGGACGATATTCGGGTAACAGACGAATTGATACTGTCGTTGTTTCCTGAAAATGAATCTCTTCGAAGATGGATTACACTGGCTCAGAAAAAAATTGCCTTTCAGGGATTACCTGCCCGCATTTGTTGGTTAGGACAAGGAGAGCGGGAAAAGGCAGGACTTGCCTTTAACGAGCTGGTACGAACCGGTAAAGTAAAAGCACCATTAGTGATTGGTCGTGATCATCTGGATACAGGCTCTGTTGCATCTCCTAACAGGGAGACAGAAGCTATGCTGGATGGTTCGGATGCAGTGGCAGATTGGCCTGTACTGAATGCGTTGATTAATACTGCTGGAGGAGCAAGTTGGGTATCACTGCATCATGGAGGTGGTGTGGGAGTGGGATATTCCATTCATGCTGGAATGGTGATAGTAGCAGACGGTACAGAGGATGCTGCTATTCGTTTAAAAAGAGTACTACATAATGATCCGGGTTTGGGTGTGATCCGTCATGCAGATGCTGGCTATGATATTGCAAAAGATACCTCTAGAACGCATCGGCTAGACCTAAAAGAAAGGTTGAAATAACGTATCTTGTCCTCACCCCTGTTATTTACGTTTCCATGCTTATTATTAATATTAAACAACTCGTCGGCATACGAGAAGAAACCTCCCTGCTGAAAGGTAAGGCAATGGCCGAATTACCTTATCTTGACAATGCATTTTTACGAATTATTGATGACCAGATTGTTGAGTATGGAGAGATGAAAGATCTGTCAGAGAAAGGGTGGGATAATGAAGAGCAGATAGATGTTGCCGGACAGTATGTATTACCTGCCTGGTGCGATTCACATTCCCATCTGGTGTATGCCGGAAGCAGAGAAACTGAGTTTGTTGATAAGATCAAAGGAATGAGTTATGAGACCATTGCTAAAAATGGGGGAGGGATTTTAAACTCAGCCCGATTGCTGAATAACACGCCAGAAGAAGAACTCTTTCACCTTGCTTGGCAACGTCTGGAAGAAGTGAAAAAACTAGGTACAGGTGCTATTGAAATCAAAAGTGGTTACGGGCTTACAGTAGAAGGTGAACTGAAAATGCTACGTGTAATCCGAAAGTTGCAGAAAGAGTCAGATGTATTAATCAAATCCACATTTCTTGGAGCACATACCTATCCATCTGTATTTAAAGACAATCATCAGGCATATATCCAGCAGATTATAGAAGAGATGTTGCCTGTTATTGCAGAGGAGCAACTGGCTGATTATATAGATGTTTTTTGTGAACAGGGATTTTTTAGCGTTCAGGAAACCGAACAGATACTGGAAGCCGGAATACGTTTTGGACTGAAGCCTAAGTTACATGCAAATCAGTTACACGTATCAGGTGGAGTACAAACAGGAGTAAAATACAAGGCTATTTCGGTAGACCATCTGGAAAGTATAGGGGAAGCAGAAATTGATTGTTTAAAAGAGAGTAATACCATTGCGACACTATTGCCTTCAGCTGCTTTCTTTTTGAGGATGAGCTACCCGCCTGCTCGCCAGATGCTGGATGCAAATTTGCCATTGGCAATTGCTACAGATTATAATCCGGGATCATCGCCCAGTGGAAATATGCCCTTGCTGATAGCACTAAGCTGTATACAACTTAAAATGACACCTGAAGAAGCTATCAATGCTGCAACTATTAATGGAGCTTTTGCCATGGAATTGCATAACAGTACAGGAAGTATTAGCCGGGGTAAAAAAGCCAATCTGATCTTGACAAAGCCTATACCTTCTCTTGCTTATCTGCCTTATTCGTTTGGCTCTACTCTGATTGATAAAGTACTGTTACAAGGCAAATGGGTATGAAACATTTTTATTCGTATGAGGCTGTCGATAGCAAGCCTTATATCAGATATCGGGAAGGGGAAACGAAACTGGGTGAACAAATCGTAATTTCAAAAGCTGGCATTGCCAACAATTGCCAGTTTGTGCTACTAGGTATCAAAGAAGATATTGGTGTAAAAGCTAATCTGGGAGTTGGAGGTGCCAATACTGTATGGGATAGTTTCCTGTCTGCCTTTCTCAATATTCAAAGTACAGATTTATTTACCGGAAACGAAGTTCAGTTACTTGGGTATTTTGATTTTACAGAGCCCCTACATTCTTCAGAACCATATATATATCGTAAGCAAGTAGAATACATCGATAGCGAGGTTGAGGCTCTGGTTATGGATATTGTGAAACAGAACAAGATCCCAATTGTTATAGGAGGAAGCCATGCCAATGCTTATCCTATTATAAAAGGTGTTTCTTTGGGACTTCAACACCTACATACATTCTCTAATTATTCTCTAAATTGTATTAATCTGGATGCTCATGCTGATTTCCGGCGAAAAGAAGGCCGTCATAGTGGCAACGGTTTCCGGTATGCTTATGAAGAGAAGTTCTTAAAGAAATATGCTATTGTAGGCTTGCATGAAAATTACAATCCCCAAACTATTATCGCAGAAATAAAGCAAAATGCAGCTATATGGTTTTGCTTCTGGGAAGATATATTTCTGCGGGAAAAGTTATCTTTCAAGGATGCTGTATACTCGGCTATAGAATTTACCAACGGTACTCTGACAGGGATAGAATTGGATCTGGATTGTATTGAAGATGTATTGTCAAGTGCCATGACTCCTTCTGGTATTTCGGCTACACTCGCCCGGTGGTATCTATATACAACAGCCTTACAGTGTATGGTGGCCTATCTGCATATTTGCGAAGGAGCTACTCAGTTGGCAGATGGCAGGAAAGATCTTACCACTGGAAAATTAATCAGCTATCTGGTATCAGATTTCGTGAAAGGTTATCTGGAAAAATAATACTCCTCACAAAGGTTCTCTTTGTGAGGAGTATAGTAAAGGTGTCTAAGTAAAAGTGATAGCAATTTTGATTACTGAATCTTCACCGGGAAGACTACTTCTACATCTGTTTCTCCTTTCGTAATAGTATCACCTGCTGCTTTTTCCCCTGGTTTATGTTTTAAGGTAATTTTTAATGTGCCTTTAGATGCTGTAGTAGTTGCAATGGTAGATTTTAGACCTAATGGCAAGTTATTACTGTCTACGTCTGTAGTTGTTACAGTCAACTGTGCTCCTGTTGCCTGATAATAAAACTGGTGAGCAATTGCTTCCTCTTCGATCTCGGCTGTTACATTATATCCTTCTGCTGTAGAAGAAAGCGTTTCATTTAGGATCGTTAAAGCTCCTGTATAGCTTGCGTTAGCTTCAAGCACCAGGGTATCCGGCGTAATAGTACCACTTCCATCACCTTCCGGATCTTTAAAGGAAATACTTACAGGAGTCGAACTACCTGACTTAGTTAGTGATAACGTAACTGTTGTAATTAACTCCTGTTCTAAAGGTTCTGGATCATCTTCTTTGGAACAACTGCTGAACACAGCCAATGAAGCGATACCCGTCCATAGTAGCATGGTTTTGAATGTGTGGTTTGTCATAGCAATCTGGATTAATGTGGAACTATTGCAATTGTGTTGCAAATGTAAGGAAAGTTTTTGTTTGTGCTACATTGTTGCAATAAAATTCTAAAGAATAATTGTCTCACTACTCCAAATTTCTCTGAGCAAAGGCTGTGATTAGAAACTGAATTTTAACCGTATGATTATATTTCGACCAATCTCATCTGAGAAGTAGCGAAAACGGTTTAAATAGTCCCGGTATCGGACGTTGGCCAAATTCTGACCTGATACTCCAATATCAGCTATATATTTCCCAATAGGCCATGCAAAGCCCATATCTGTACTCAGTAGCATATAACCTACTGGAGGAGGCGCAAAGTCTCCTACATAAATAGTACGGGTAGCTCCACCTTCAGTAGTAGTGGTTGTATAAGTAGGAGGAATTCGCCTTTGTTTAGACACATTCAGAACACTAATAGCTACATATACATTGGTAAGTTTCTTCCATTTTTTTTTCTCAAAGCGGAGGGTGTTTTCGATCCGATCTGTTGGTATCCAAGGCAAATACTCATCCGTGGTTCTGTTCAATGCCCGTACCATGGCGAGTTTGCCTTGCCAGGACAGGTAAGGCAGAAACTGATATTTCAGAGTAGCATCCAGGCCTTTAAAGAGTGCATTGGTCTGGGTATAGGTATAAGCTGGAAATGCTCCACGGATGGTTACAATCGGTACAGAATCCGGTTTGAGATAAATATAGCCTGGCATATAATTGGAATATACACCAATATCTACACTGAGTTTATCTGTAGGTTTCCAGTTAAGACTAACTGTAGTATGATACGACTGCTCAATAGAAAGCGCTGAGTCTCCTTTTTCATAGGCAGCTGCTCCATGATGTACACCTGCACTATATAGTTCTGCAGCAGTAGGTGGCCTCCAGGCAGAAGAAAAGTTCAGATTAATACTAAGATTTTGATGGGGTTGATAGGTCGTACCTAATGTACCTGAAAAACTTGTATATGTATAACCAGGAGAGATTACACTTTGACTCCCTTGCTTTCTGCGATACACATCAAGATGCCTATAATCGTAGCGGAGGCCTGCTTCTGCCTGCCACTGGTTTTTAGCCCATTTTTCGATGATAAATCCACCTATACCCTGATTGTTAAAGTTAGGGATTAAGTACACATTCCCACCTACATTATTACCCTGATAGACAGTAGATACTCCTATTGTTCCAGTTGTATTGGGTAGTAAAGATTTGTGTTCCCACAGCAACTCATAGGTGTAAGTGTACAAACGGAATCGGATATTGGTACTTCGTACAGAAGGTGCATCGTATTCCTGCCGGAAATTATACTGATACCCGAATAATAAACTGAATTTACCCAAGGCCGGACTGATGTAGAATGCATTGGCTTTAGCCAGATTGTGAGAGATGTCCTGATAAGGCCTGCCTATACTATAGGAAAATTTGGATGATACCAGTGGACGGTCTGCATTGATGGCATTTTCCAGATCCGTTTGGTTGCCGATATGTGATCCGGTGAATATGCCTATCTTGGTTGAGAAATGGCTGAAAAATACATCGAAGCCATACTTAGCGGTTTTATACCCTGTTGCTGCAGAAACGTTTGCTTCCTCAAATTGGGAATTGGTAAGATAATAGTCTGGAGTACGTGAAGTACCTGCCTTTTTATACGTTCCCTGTACACGCCATCCTAAGCCATTTATTTTTTTTAATCCACCTTCCATCAAACCTGATACTGTCCCTTGACGGTTATTACTAAATGCGTGAAGGTTTATTTCTCCTGAAATCTTATTGGTTTGTGGCAGAGGATCTGGTTCTACCATAATCACTCCCCCTATAGCATCAGCCCCATATCTGACACTGGAGGCTCCTTTGATAATTGTAATTCGTTTGGCTACAAACGGATCTATCTCAGGTGCATGTTCGCTACCCCATTGTTGACCTTCTTGCCTGATACCGTTATTGAGAATCAGTACCCGGTTGCTATGCAGACCATGGATAACAGGTTTGGAAATACTGGGACCTGTTTGAATAGAATTCAGACCTGGCAGTGTCTTGACCATTTCACCCAGCGCTATGCCTTGTATACGTTCCAGATCCTTGCCTTGTAACGATTGTTGTGGTAGTAAAGTCGCATTTTCCTGATGAGTGCCTTGTACCACAACGGTTTCCAGCGTTTCTTCCATCTCGTCCAGATGAAAGTTAAGATTACCTTGCGACTTGGTTATCTGAATATAGGTAGAGTCTGTGTGGTGGCCTACATATTGGCAAATAACTGTATAGGTACCTGGACAAACATGATCAATATGATAGCGCCCTTTCTCATCTGTAGTAGTCCCTTGCTTTAGCTCAACAATAAATACAACCGCCCCTGGAAAAGGTTGTTGCTGGGAATGTACTACTGTGCCACTAACCGATAATTGACAGTTCTCCTGAGCTTGCAGGCTGTTACCGAATATTCCTCCAATGAATAGTAGTAAGCTGTAGAGGGCTATTCTTTGAAGTATCTTGTACGTATTCATTACCTATTGAAAATGCTATGCTTGATGGTCTGCTTCTGAGTAATATACAAATATACTGGTTTTTGCAACATGATTGCAATTTTACTTTTGAATGAAAAGAAATTATCTGAATACCTACTCAGAGTCTAGCTAGTCGGGTGGTATACTATAGCGTAGATAGGAAAAAGGAGGTAAGCGAGCCTCAAAGACTAAATATGATTTTCAAAAACGATGGGGTAAGCTGGGGAATGATGGGGTAGCATACGGGGAAGGGTTAACTACCTGATACAGAAGCGGGGTAAGAGGGGGAGCATTTTTGGCCGGAAACTCTTCTGGAAGAAACGGGAATAGTGGGGTATGTATATACTATATATAGTATTTTTTATATTATTCTCTATATACATATATAAGGGAATCCTACCCCGCTTACCCCCACCTCTGTATCAGGCAGTTAATATCACCCCAAAATCTACCCCGAACTTACCCCATCTTACCCCAAAAGTAGAAGAGCTATATTTTATCAATGGAAAGATAAAATCGACATTGCAGCTAGCAGAATTACAAATTTAAGGGGATGACAGATGAAAGTTTTCAGAATCATGGATGTAATGGGTATACACAGATGTCACAGAGTTTCCTTCCCCCATTGCACATTAGAATCAACTTCAGTATTTGACCGGAACTCCAATCATTTTTTCGTTTGCGCATAAATTACTACAAACAATTTTTTGAGCGTTATTCACTGAAATGTTTTGTTTGCGGTTAGTTCAACGCATCCGAACTGTTGCGGTGTATTCCACGCAAAAACGTTTGTGATCGGAATACACCGCAAACTCTCTTAAAGGTGGGTTATATCTAAAGTTCACCACAAAGTTGTCAATGCGTTGAATACACCGCAAAAAAGTTTTTGCATAGAATTAACCGCAAGATTTTTTTCGACCTAAGAAAAGCTCAAGCATAGTTTATACATTAAATTCAGGAGCATAAAATGATGACTAATACTTGGCTTATCCTTCCTGGCCTTTCCATAAAATGATTCCAACTATTGCAAAAAGCAAAAAGGCCTTCCCTATAAATCAGGGAAGGCCTTTTTGCTATAAGAATGAGATATAATTATTTGCTACTTGCCAATTTGCCTTGTTCCAGTGCCGCTGCTTTAGGGAAAGACTGTAGGGCTTTCTGGAATACAGGATCTTGTTCCAGGGTAATCTGATAATATTCATTATTTAAACCATCTTTCTCTGAACGTCTCCATACTGTACGTGCTATCAGTGCTTTTAACTGATTGGATAAGAATGCTTTGGAGCGCTGAAAGTCTTTATCGTTATACGTAATGTTGGCTTGGTTGGCCATCTTGATTACATCCTGTAACATGGCATCTGTGATGGTAACTTTTTTGCGAAAGTCTGCAAAACTCATTTTGTCAAGTTCTTTGCGATGGTCTGTAGCATAGTTAAGTGCATATTCCCGAACAATATTGCTGTTATACAACTCTGCAAGGTATTTGGTATTGTAGTTGGTATCCAGACTTACAAATACATCAGGCATGATTCCACCTCCACCATATACTGTACGACCTTTAGCTGTTTTGTACGTTTTAGATGTATTAAATTTAATACTGTCTGCATTAAAGAACTCTCCATGTTCATAGCGTTTTTCTATATCACGATCATAGTCATCTGTACCATCATGCGTATATTCTTTTTGAATGCTACGGCCACTAGGAGTATAGTATCTGGAGATCGTAAGGCGTAACTCAGAACCATCTTCAAGAGGGATTGGAGCCTGTACGAGTCCCTTTCCAAACGAACGACGTCCTACTACCAATGCTCTGTCATTATCCTGTAAGGCACCTGCTACAATTTCAGAGGCAGAAGCACTTCCTTCGTCCAGTAACACAATGATAGGGCCTTTTTCAAAGATACCTGGTTGAGAGGCATTTACTTTCTGATCATAGCGTGACTCTTTGCCATCTGTATAGACGATTAACTTGTTTCCTGCCAGTAGTTCATCAACCATATTGGTAGCTCTATCCATATAGCCACCAGGATTGCCACGCAGATCCAGTACGAGTTGTTGCATTCCCTGCTTTTTCAGATTCCCAAGAGCTTTCTTGAATTCATCATAGGTATTGGCTGCAAAGCGGCTAACTTTGATATAGCCAGTACTATTGTCAACCATATGTGATGACTCGATAGAGAATTGAGGTATTTTATCTCTGGTAATGTTGAAATAGACTACCTCTTTTACACCTTTTCTGACAATTCCTATTTTAACTTTTGAACCTCTGGGACCTCTCAGAGAAGTAAACACAAGATTGTTATCCAGACTCTTACCTGTAAGTTTTACCCCATTGGCTTCAACAATCTTGTCACCAGCCCGAATCCCTGCTGATTCTGATGGACCACCGACAAGAGGAGCAATCACAGACACAGTGTCCCGAAATATATTAAATTCAACCCCAATCCCATCAAAGTCGCTTTCCAGTTGTGCACGAGCCATTTGAATATCGCTGGCAGGTATATAGGCTGTATGAGGATCTAGTTTTTCCAGCATCTTCTCAATGGAGTAATCTACCAGCTTTTCAATATTGACAGTATCCACATAATCCCGGTCAATTAACGAAAGTATCTCCCGATATTTCTGATAACTTTTGGCCACATTACCATTATTACTGTTTCCTCCGACTTTTGCTCCCAGAAAAATCCCTCCAGCCAGAGTTACGGCCAGCAAAATAGGTAAACGCACATAAAAGCTGGAATTTCGTATTGTACTCATGTGTTTAAATAATTAAAATTAATACTTAATATCTCTACCATCTATTAGGTAAGCAGTTTGTATACAGAGTATAGTCTATGCTATTTCCATTTTGCCTTCCATTGTAAGTAAGGCTTTTCCATTCCATACGTTCTCCAAAGAAGAATGATTCAGACCTTAATGGCAAACTTAAGGCTAAATTTTTTAAGCTTGCGAATGTGAGCTATAATGTATCTATAAAAATAAAGAAAAAAGTGCAATGATAGTGGAGAAATTTGATAGACGGGATTCGCACGTTTTTTGCTGGCAATAAAAATACATAAGCTGCGTTTTTTTTCAATTAAACAATAAAGATATACATACAATGATTTTTATCATTGGTAGTCTTTTCTGTATATTGTTTTTTTGCAGGCTAAACCACTTCATTAAAAGATTTTTTTACCTTTGTAAGAAAGACAAGTACTTATGGAACATACCATTCTTCGCCGTACGATTACTGAGCTTGTAGATGATAACTATGTGTATGCACATGTGTTGTATTATTTTGGTATTCGGTTTTATGAGTATGCAGATGATACACTAGAGCAGGTTTGTCGGCGTCGGGGATTGAATGTTTCTCAGGTAGTGCATAGTCTGGAATATGCTTTACAGCAAAAAAATACGAAGTCAATTACACTGGAAACACTTCCTGTAGATTTGATTATAGAGTTTTTGCGCCATACTCATGCCGTTTTTGTAAAGCAAACTCTACCTTATATGGCACATCTGGTAGAGACGTTACGCTATGAATCATACCCATGCATAAAGGATCTACAACTTTTGTTCCCTCTTTTTGTAGAAGATTTTATACTACATATTCACGAAGAAGAGGATACACTCTTTAACTATGTAGCCTTACTTCAAAAGGCACAGCAACATAAAGTTTCTCTGGGAAAAGTATTCTTCGAACTGGAGAATAAGTCTGTACAGCATTTTGCGGACGATCATGAAACACATGACGATGAAATGGCTGGTATACGCGAAATTACCAATAATTATACTCTGCCAGCCGGAAGTAGTCAACATCTGAAGGTTGTTTTTGCTGAGTTGAAATCCTTTGAGACAGAACTGCACACACATGCCCGTATAGAAAACGAAATTCTGTTTCCAAAGGTGCTTGAACTAGAAAAAGAGGTACGGGAAGTAGTGAAGCAGATTGCTGTTTTAAATTAAAAAAGACCTACATAAGATTCCAGTATATACATTTCCAGAATCTTATTGATATACTATATGCCACGTATTTTAGCAATTGATTATGGCTTGAAGCGAACAGGACTAGCTGTAACAGACCCATTACAGATTATCGCTTCTCCATTGGATACAGTTGCTACTCATCAATTGATGGATTTCCTCAAATCCTATATGGTACAGGAGGAAGTAGAGAGCTTCGTAGTTGGGCAGCCAAAACAGACAGATAATACACCATCCGAAATAGCCCCTCATGTGGAAGGTTTTGTTAAGCGATTGAAGGCACAATTTCCTGAGACACCTGTTCACCGGGTAGATGAACGCTTTACTTCCATCATGGCTCAGCAGACTTTAATAGCTGGTGGAATGAAAAAGAAAGATCGTCAGGATAAATCGAATATAGACAAAGTCAGCGCTGCGATTATTCTACAATCTTTTATGGAATCGAGAAAATAACAGACCTGTCTACTGATTTCCTTAAACAGAACTATCCTAAAATCTGTTGAAAGAAGAGAATGCTTATGAAAGACAGATTACTGAATCTTAATACATACCCATGTTGCTTCTGCTACCGGGACTTCATCCACATAAGCAACACCTGATTGTTTTACGATCTTAGTACTTATTTTAAGATTTTTAATAATCATCTTGACTGTCTTTCCAAATTCTACACCTGCGTGAAAACACGCCATTTCAATTCCTGCCAGGCCAAAAAGTCCTTCTGTTGCGTTTATTTTACGGGCTCCGGCTCCACCACATTGAGCCATTGACTCAATTAAAATCATTCCAGGTACATAAGATGTTTCCGGAAAGCTACTGTTGAGAAATGAATCAGAACTGTCGAATTGCTTTATTCCGATTACTTCTTCCAGTGTGGCCGAGATAATAGAATCTACATAGAGAAATGGATCCCTATGAGGTAATAAACTTTCAATTTCCTTCATATCAGTGTAGAGTATTAGTTGCTCATAAAAACAAACGAATACAGTAATATATCTAGCTATACCAAATATATTAAAAACATGCTGACTTTCAAATTATCCTTTTTTTTCCTGCCCGCCTTTTTTTGCCTATCTTTGCAAAAACGTTTTCTACTTATTTAGTTTATGATTTATCCTATTACAGCGTATGGCGACCCTGTTCTGAAAAAAGTCGCACAGCCAATTGAGAAAGGAACTGATATTAAAAAGCTGGTAGATGATATGTATGAAACCATGTACAATGCCAGTGGTGTAGGGTTGGCTGCCCCTCAGATAGGAATGAGCGTCCGAATATTTGTAACAGATGGTAGCCCTATGGATGAGGAAGATGAGGTATTACAGAAGTTTAAAAAGGTGTTTGTAAATCCAACAATTCTGGAAGAAACAGGTGACGAATGGGCTTTTGAAGAGGGTTGTTTAAGCATTCCGGGTATCCGTGCTGATGTAAATCGTCCCCCTAAAGTGAAGATTCACTATTTTGATGAGAACTGGAATGAGTATACAGAAGAATATGAAGGTATTCCTGCCCGGATTATTCAGCATGAATATGACCACTTACAGGGAGTATTGTTTGTAGATAAGGTGTCTGCTATGAAGAAGCGCTTGATTCAATCAAAGCTGGCTGACATTAGCAAAGGTAAGGCTCGGGCTGATTATCGCTTACGTTTTGCCAAATAATAATTCAGTATCTACCTTTATCTGTTGGTTGACACCTGGATAAAGGTAGATTTCTACTGTATGAGTATCATATGTATCGGTATGTATATAAGACCCAGGAGCTATCAGAACATCCATACTGTTTCAGGAGTGACACAATAGTCCAGAGGAATATCATATTGATCTATATCCTCTATTTTTTCTAGGGGAGAATTGTAAGATAATCCTATCTTTACTACATCCGGACGGCATTGTGCCAGAAACCGATCATAGAATCCTTTTCCATAACCTACACGATATCCTTGTCGATCATAGGCTAAGAGTGGGACTAATACATAATCTATCTGTGTGGTTTCTATTTTTTCAATAACTTCCGGCTCCTGAATACCCCAGTCTGATACTGTAAGAACTGTATCCTGTGCTAGCAAACAGCTAATTATTGAAAGGGATGCTGCATCTGTTTTGGGTATTACAATCTGAGTATTCGGAAAGTCTTGCTGGAGCCTTCGTATAATAAGCCAGGTATTTATTTCATTGTTTTTTACAATAGGTAAAAAGCAATGTATTGTCCGGATAGTCTGAAAGTTGAAAGTCAGAAATAACTGATCAGAAATTTGTTGACTTAAACTCTGTACCTCCTGCTGGGATAATTTTTTCTGATTGGTAAGATACGTACGACGTAAACTGGCTTTTGTATTAATGGCTGTAGTAGTTATCTTTTCTGGCATAGTGCAAATTTAATCTTTACTCTCCTCAATAGATAATTTGACAACATCAATATGTGAATCCTTCATTGACAGGATTGTAAATGTAAAAGGAGATAGATGAATTTGTTTATTTACAGAAGGAAGATCTTCATAGATAGAAATAATTAGTCCTCCTAATGTACCGTATTCGCCCGTTGGAAGGTTTAAAGTGTATTTATCATTCAGATAATCAATCTCATGACGTGCACTCAATAAATAGGTCGACTCGTTTAGCTTTTCCTCCACCCAGTCTTCACTTACATCGTATTCATCCTGGATTTCACCTAATAGTTGTTCAATAATATCTTCAATACTAACCAAACCAGAAGTACCCCCATATTCATCTACAACCACTGCCAGACTCTTTTGTGATTGTGTTAATTCTATTAACACATCTGTAACAGGAGTAGTTTCGGCTACAATTTTTACAGGTGTCAAAAGCTGTTGAATATCCTTCGGCTTTTTAAATAACTCTATCGCATGACAATACCCAATGATATTATCAATAGAGTCTTTGTATACCAACACCTTGGAATGTCCGCTCTCTACAAATTTCCTTTTTAACTCACTCATGCCCTCTTCGATATCTATTGCAGAAATTTCTGTTCTGGGAATCATGCAATCTCTTACCTTGATTCGTTTAAATGAAAGTGCGTTGTTAAAAATCTGAGTATCTACCTCATCTTCTTCTTTGGCTGTTTCCGTATAGTCCAGCTGTTCCAGATAAACAGTTAATTCTGTCTGGCTAAACAAGGGTTGTATGTCTTTTTCCGGAATACGTAGTACATGCTTGATTATCCATCGGGAGATAGTAGCCATACCTGTCATAAAAGGATACAGAAGAATATAGGCTACTCGAAAAGGAATGATCGCAATTTGTAACCAGTGATGAGGATTAACCAGAAACAAGAATTTTGTGAGGCACTCTACAACAAGATAATACCCTGTAAATATCAGAAGTAAGGATAGTGGTAATAGAATGTAACTGTGATTATATGAGGTAGTATGGAGAAAATCTTTTAACCAGGGATATAGTTGACCGAATGCTAGTATCGTATAGGCTACAGTTGAAAGAATCTTTCCTATTAATGTTGTACCAATCAATCCGGAAGTGTTCTTTACAAACCGGGATAATACCTTGCCTGAGTATAGACCCTGCTCTTCCTGTAACTCTATGTGAAGTTTGCTGGCAGAAACAAAAGCAATTTCAATACTGGTGAAAAAAACAGCAGATACTAATGCTAGAAATATACCCAATACAGAATTCATGAAGTGTCAGATAATATATTCTAAATACACTAGAGACAGCATATTAATTATTATTTTTTCTTTCTGGTAGTTTTTGATTTTAGCTGTGGTGGTTCTTTACTTGTCTGCTGAGCTGCCTGCTTTGTTCTACGCCATTGGTATCCATACAATAAGATCAGAGCCAGCATCAAAATCCAGTAACTCTGGGCAAAGCCTCTTAACAGGATTTGGTGCAGGCCAATAAGCAGAAGTGCAAATGCCGGATATAATAAAAGTACGTCAATAAGTTTCACTGTAGGTATTGATGTATAATGAATAAGGAAATAGATATTTGTACAATTACTGTTTACACAGATATCTATTTCTCCATTAAGATAAAGAGTATAGTATTATTGGTCTACTGAAAAGACTCCTGAAATTTTACGCATTTTATAAGAACTAAAATCCTGCTTTGCTTCCAGACCTGTTCCTTCTATCCGCTCTTCTGGAGTAATAATTGTAACAAACTTATCTGTGTATAGTTTTTTAGTATCTGGATTCCAATCAAGGCGTTCTGTTTTCAATGTCTGATTCTTTTCCAGATTGGTAACTATTACATTCCCAAGCGCAATATGTACATTAGTTGCCCGATATTGAACGCCCTTATTGGCTCGTAGTGTAGTAGTTTTAATACCATTTTTATTATAAAATTCAATAAAGATTCCTTTGGTAAAATGCTGATCCTCGTTTTGCATAACCAATAATTTAGGTGCCTGCAACCGAACACTTAATCGGGCCGAATCTGTCATAATCAGCTCCATGTTATCCTCTTCCCGTTTAGGCCCTTTGTATTTGCCTGTTTGCTGGGCAGGAGCCTCTTCTTCACAGGAAGTCATTAAAACACAAAATACCAACCCCAGGGTCAGTATTTTGCTTTTTGTTAGTGTATTTTTCATAGCGATATGTATATGGACGTAAATAGCACACCAAATACCATGCCTTAATCAATCTTATACCTGCGGAACCAGTCAAATGCGCTGATACTAAAGTCAAATACGATTTTGAAGTAGTTCTCTTTAACCATTGCTTTGTCTCCACGCTGACCCAGAACAAACGTTGCATTCAGATAGGAAAGCGCACTTCGATCCTGAGTAGTAACTGGGAAAGATGCCCCAAAACTTATGCTTCGGTCTGATAATTGTTTATCATTATATTTGATTGGCATCTGACTGTAGTTAAAACCTGCCCTGAGTGTTACACGTTTCAGATAACTGTTAACAGAGTTGATGTCGGGAGTATATTCGGCTCCTACGCCAAATCCATAAGCTGATGATAGTGAATCTGTATTATAGGAGATATCGTAACCTGACCAGTTTTTGTAATAAAAGTCTCCAGATACAGCCCATTTGAATGGTTTCTCGATATTAAATCCTGCTCTGAATCCCCCTGGCATCAATACCCTTCCTGATTCATTTTTTACCAGACTATCTTGTCCGAAGGGCCCTGATTCTCCATTGTCTGAACGATTTTCCAGTACTTGATCTCTTTTAAGATTAATTCTTCCCGGTATATCATAAGTACCTGCAAAACTCACATACACAATTTTTAAACTATCTCTCTTGTCGTAGTTAACTCGTTTACGATAAGCAAAACCTGGTTTGAAGGTAAATCCGGATGCTGTAATATTCTGAGTATACGCAGAGGTAAAAGGAAGTCCATGAACTTGACTGATATTCTCCTTAGTCGTAGCTCCAAAAATATAAGAGGTTTGCAACCCAAGATATAACTGGTTCTTTAATAGGCTAAATCCATTATTCCAGTTTAAACTGGTAAATCCTCCTTTACCTAGATAACGTGTGGTTGCAGTATAAGCCGTACCTGCTAATATTCTCGTGTCACTAATGTCATAGTTTACAGAACTAAGAGGAGACAAAACCAATCCAGTTGTCCAGTAACGCGCTACAGGAAGTGCCAATGCCAGATTATTTAGGGTACCGCCCGTTACTGTCTTGGATGCATCACTTGTACTCATTTTTTTATACTGACCTATCACGCCAACTTCCAGTGTAACACTTCTGTTTCTGGCCCATAAAGCAGGATTCATATTGTTGATAAAGAAACCATTGGAATAAGCCACACCCGCACTTCCCATCGCTTGCTGAGGTCCAAAGGCAGGGTTTACAATATCTCCGATTCCTAATTGAGAATAAGGAGAACTTCCCATATTCTGGGCCTGTAAAACAGTATTACAAAGAATAAAAGCAAAGACAAAAGATAATCTGAGAAAAAAACGCATGTGAAATAGGTTCAGAGTTCAGGATTTTAGAATAAAAGTATAAGAATCAATACTTTAGTAAGAAAATGAATCACTATACTTCTATGTTAGTATCTCTTTAAGTTGTCAATAGTATGATTTAGAATATGATTTAAACCAATCAGAACTAATTCCGAAACAACAAATATCGGAGTTTTAAGCTGCCTTTCAAAAAAATGTGCATCCCCCCCACAAATAATTACATTACTAACAGAATATTGCTGTTTGTATTGTTCAATAATACCTTCAATTTCTGCTGTCATACCCTTGATCACGCCACTTTGCATTGCTTCCAGTGTAGTAGTACCTGTAAGAAATACCTCTGGGGTTGGTTCCAACAAGGGTAATTTACGAGTAAACGTATGCATGGCTTGAAAGCGCATATGTAATCCAGGTGATATACTTCCTCCTCTATAATCTGTGCCATTTTCCAGCCATTCATATTTAATACATGTACCAGCATCAATAACCAGACTGGATTGATTAGGATAGAGTGCCTGAGCTCCAGCCACTGAGGCTATCCGGTCTGTTCCAAGTGTGTGTGGAGTTTTATAATGATTGGTAAATGGCAACGGCAACTGACTGTTCAGAACCCAAATAGCAGGAGTTATATCTGAAAGAGTTTCTTTCCATGTTTCAGCATCTCCTGTAACGGATGAGATTAATATAAAGTCGGGCTTCATCTCCGTTGCTATTGCTGGTAATTCGCTGGGATCAACCCTCTTATATATATAGTGAGAAGAGTCTGCTCCGAAATAACCTATTTTTGCAGAAGAATTACCAATATCAATAACCAGATTCATATATAATTTCAGGATCACATTTCAGTAGCAGATGATATGTGATTGTATGCTGAATGAGATCTTTCAATGAGACTACAACAATAAATCAGGCATGCCTTACTACTATTTTACCAGTTCTTAGAAAAAAACGAATTAAACTTTGAGTTACCTCACGCTTACCTGTTGTGAATCTTTTGTTTTATGTATTTTGCGCCTACTTTCACTGACAAAGCTACTACCTTTGTTCCGGATTTAAATAATTTTAACAACTTTTAACCTTGCACCTTATCTACATGAAAGTTCAGGTATACTGTTCTTATTTTTTACTATTGTTCTGTATTGGATTTTTTTCCTGTAGCACTGAGACCAAAAACGAACAAAAGGAGGATGTTGTTGCGGTTGACTCCATCTCCCATAAAGATTCAGTAAAGTCAGAACCTGTGATAGAGCCTATCTCTTTTGATCGTACAGATGACTATACCTCCCGAATTATTGCAGGTATGAAGGATGGAGATACTAACCCTTATAAAGCTGTGAGTGAATCAGCTTCCTGGAAGAAATTTGCTGCAACGATGGATAGCAGTTGGGCTCGTGTCAACAGACAACGCCTAGATAAGATGCGTAGCTGGTCAGAGGCCGAACTGGCAAACTTATCTGCTACAACTGTCTTCTATCCGTTTTCCGGGCCTGATTTTATTCACGCTACTACTTTTTTCCCTGGGGCAGATAAGTACTATTTATTTGGTCTGGAACCAATTGGTGATTTACCCAATCTCAACACTAAGTCAGAGAAGGAGGTTGCCGCCTATTGTGAAGCTATGCAGGGGGCCTTAAGAGATATTTTTCAACGCAGCTATTTTCTGACAAAGAAAATGTCGACAGATATGCCAAAGATAAATGGAGTAGTACCCATGATCTGTACCTTTCTTGTACGTACGAATCATATAGTTACAAAAATACAACCCTTATTATTGATGGAGAATGGGCAGACAATGAACTGGGTTGGTACAGCAAGCGATTCTCCTAAAAAGTTACCTCGTCTGGTTCGTATTGATTTCCTGGATACAGATATGCGGAAACCTAAATCCGTGTATTACTACTCTGGAGATCTTTCGGATAATGGAGTTAAGGTGAAACCGGCTATAAAAGCTTTTCTGGATGCTTTGCCTGAGGGATGTGTTGGGTATTTGAAGTCTGCCAGTTATCTGATGCATTATGAGTCATTTTCAACAATCAGAAATGCAATGCTTGAAAAATGTAATGCCATTTTGCAGGATGATACAGGAATTGCCTATAAATATTATGACCCTACCCAATGGAATGTACAACTATATGGAGTATATACACCTCCAATTGAAGAGTTTAAAGGTCGTTTCCAGAAAGAACTTGATCGTGATTACAAAGATAGCAGTCGGGTTAAATTCTTACCATTTGAAATAGGGTATCACTGGGGGACACATAAGGATAACCTACAATTGGCAACAAAGAAATGATTATAGTAAACTGCATAAAAAATCCATTGCACACCTGCGATGGATTTTTTTATGCATCGAGATCTTTATAAAAAATATTTTGTCTTTTGTTTATAAATAAACGAACATTCATTTATATTTGTATTCAATGAGAACAAGAGACGAAAATAAAGAAAGCATAGTAAAGGTAAAAGCATTAGAAATGCTTGTGAATGAGGGTTTTGATGGGTTTAGTATGCAGAAGCTGGCTAAAGCAGCTGGAGTATCGCCTGCTACTCTCTACATTTATTATAAGGATAAAGATGATCTGATTGTAAAGTTGGGGATAGAAGAAGGAAAGAAAATGATTGCCGCCACATTTGAGAACTTTTCTCCTGAGATGCCATTTGCAGAAGGATTACGAGTTCAGTGGTATAACCGGGTTCGGTATTGTATGGAGCAGGGTATTTCAACCTGTTTCTTTGAGCAGGCTAAGCATTCCCCTTATAGAGATAAAATAAGTGCATCTATTACAGAAGATTTTAAAGAAGTGATGGGGAAGTTTATACAGAATGCGATAGAGAACAAAGAATTAGTCACTGTGCCTGTTGAAGTGTTTTGGTCTGTAGCGTTTGCCCCACTTTATAATCTGATCCGATTTCACCAAAATGGTAAGAATATGGGGAACCGGGATTTTAGCTTAACGGATGATTATATTGAACAGACGCTTACCTTGGTCATAAAGGCATTAAAACCATAAATGTATTCAAGATAGAAATTCATTTATCCTGAATACCACTCATGAAATTTTTTTTTCAGATGAATAATAGTCAGAGTAAATTGAAATTTGATAGATAGGTGTGGTCTATCTACCATGTAGTTCAAAATAAGTAGCCTCAGTAAAATAAGTCAGTAGTTTATAAAGTAAAGCATCTATCTGATACGTCTTCCCAACAGACAAGTACTACCTGTTACCTATCAATATAGACTGATTGTTGATCAGATGTGATTTACATTTTTTATGTATACCAATGCCTCATTGTAAATTTTATCAGTTATGACTATCACTACAACGCAAAATGACATTTTAATTTTTCGGACCAATATCCGGAACAAAAAAGATCTGCTGACAATAACGCCTGTCCTGAATGCTGATACCCGAATCCTTCATTGGAATATAGCTCAGGATGATACAGACAGGGTATTACGTGTGAAATCCAATTCATCTGTTTTGTATCCGCAGGATATTATCTTCTTACTAAGAGAAGCTGGCTTCTTCTGTGAAGAATTGCCAGACTAAAAACTTAAATACACCTGTTCATGGAAAATAAAGCTACATCTAAGGAAAAAAAATTTACCAGCTATCAGATATTTATTATCGCCATACTAGCTATTCTTCAGTTTTCAATTATTCTGGATTTTATGGTGCTGTCACCTTTGGGTGCACAGCTAATGAAAGAGCTTACTATTTCGACCGAGCAATTTGGCTGGGTTGTCTCTGCCTATGCTTTTAGTGCAGGTGCTTCCGGATTACTGGCTGCAGGATTTGCAGATAAGTTTGATCGTAAAAAATTACTCCTGTTCTTTTATGCTGGTTTTATTATCGGAACGCTATTTTGTGGAATGGCACCTGATTATCCGGCTCTCTTGGCTGCTCGTGTTGTTACAGGCATTTTCGGTGGAGTAATAGGATCTATCGGGTTTGCTATTATTACAGACTTATTTCCATTGGAAGTGAGAGGACAGGTAATGGGATTTGTACAAATGGCATTTGCGTCCAGTCAGGTTATGGGTATCCCTGTGGGTTTGTATCTGGCCAATCACCTGGGATGGCATTCGCCCTTTTTAATGATTGTAGGAATAAGTATATTGATATGGATCGCTGTGTTTTTATATATGCAGCCAATAGACGTCCATTTAAAAAATCGGTCAGACAAGAACCCATTCCTACATCTGGCCCATACAGTCTCACAACCTGAATATCTGAAAGCATTTGCTGCTACAGCTCTTCTGGCAACAGGTGGATTTATGCTTATGCCATTTGGAAGCGCATTCAGTGTGCATAATCTTGGGTTATCGCTGGATGATCTGCCTATGATTTATATGGTTACAGGTATCTGTGCCATGATAGCCGGACCCGTTGTTGGAAAAATCAGCGACAAAATTGGTAAGTATAAAATGTTTTGTATTGGTTCTGCCATAAGTAGTGTGATGATATTTATTTATTGTCATTTAGGAATTACTCCTTTGTGGACAGTTATTCCAATCAATGTGATTCTCTTTGTTGGAATCTCTTCCCGTATGATTTCTTCCTCTGCTTTGGTGAGTGCAGTGCCCTTACCTCAGGATAGAGGTGCTTTTATGGGTATCAACTCTTCTATACAGCAGATTTCAGGAGGAATAGCCTCTGCTGTGGCAGGTTTAATCGTTTTTCAACCATCGGAGAATGCTCCTTTAGAACATTATGATCTTTTAAGTTATGTAGTGATTGGTTCTATTCTGGTTACAGTAGCTATGATGTATATGATTCATATATATGTTGCCAGGAAGCTGGCAATGGTTCCGGTGCCAAAACCTGCTTTGTAGTTAAGTAAAGAACTCTTTTCGCCACTCTGTTTTTGCTTATTCGTAGCAAAGACAGAGTGGTTTTTTGTGGGAAAGCTCTCTGTCAAGAGAGTGATTACTTATAAAAAACGTTATAGTTATATCTACATATATGTATTTATGCATGTAGTATGGTATCTTTGAGGTAGTAATTTTATTTTCTCAAAGATAGTTAAATCCGCAACATGCTAAGCAAAAACATTTTTTACCCAATTGCCTTATTACTACTCTTAAGTGGAACTTTATTAAATTGTTCCAAGTCAGATGAAGCACCATGTGTTACCTCACCGCCGACCTTGGTGTTTGCTCTGTTAGATAGTACAAATCAATCTATTATTACGGCAGATAATCGTGGATCTCTCAAGATCTCATATACAAATAAGGTTGGCTCCAAGGTCTATCTTTCTGATGTAACTGCTGTGAAACCTACCGATTCACAACTATTTTATGGCAGTAGTTATTTGATTATAACTACTGCCAGAGGAGAAAGTATTTCTTCATTTGATCTGGAAATTTCCGGAAAAGTTATAGGTACTCTTTCGGTTGATACTTATCAGAGTAGCAATAATTGTGGTAGTTGGGTATATGCTTCTGCTTTACGGTTTAATAATACTCCGGTTAGTCTTACAGATGGAATATATATGATCAAAGTTAACTAATTGATAGGTAGAGTATTTTGTTTTTAATTAAGTGGTTGTTTTATACATAGGGAACAAATAATATAATTGGAAGGGTTACCCTATTAATTCTTTGATTAGAAATTTGTTCTCTATGAGTAATTCCCCTACAGGCTTTCAGAAAATAACCGCTATTCTGCAAAAAGCTGGATTGGACGGTTTTTTGCTAGCACTGCTGTCAATGATTGGCTTGGCCTATCTGTTTCCTTATCCAGGTACCAAAGATAGCCCATTTCATCTGGATGAGATAGCAAATTATGGTGTGTCGTTGATTTTTTTCTTTTATGGTTTGCGTCTAAGCCCAGAAAAATTAAAAGCAGGATTAAGCAACTGGCGGTTACACACACTTATACACTTTACTACGTTTATACTTTTTCCCTGCCTGATTCTATGTTTGCAAAGCCTTTTTAAGGCTCAGCATGGAGCGGTGCTGTGGCTGGCTATATTCTATCTGGCTACTCTTCCTTCTACTGTTTCTTCTTCTGTTGTTATGGTATCAATTGCTGGAGGTAATATGCCGGCAGCTATTTTCAATGCCAGCATTTCAAGTTTACTGGGTGTATTTATTACCCCTTTGTGGATGAGTTCCTTCCTGAACGCCAATTCTGGAGAGTATCATTTAGGTGATGTGATTGCTAAGTTGGCTTTACAAGTATTATTACCTGTTGTATTAGGCGTATTGTTACATTCCCGATGGGGAGAGTTTGCTGAGAAGAATAAGCAAAAGCTTCGTATGATGGATCAGACCATTATTCTGATGATTGTCTATACTTCATTTTGCGAATCTTTTTCTGAAGGAATCTTCCATAGTTATACGTTGATAGATATTTTTCTGTTGGGAGTAGGCATGCTGGCTTTATTCTTCCTGGTATTTTCTGTAGTACATCTAATTAGCAAGTTATTGAAATTTTCGCCAGAAGACCGGATTACTGCTTTATTTTGCGGCTCAAAGAAATCACTGGTACATGGTACCGTTATGTCTAAAGTATTATTTCCGGATGTAGCAATGGCTGGCATTATGCTGTTGCCATTGATGCTTTACCATGCTTTACAATTGTTGGTAGCAAGTATTATAGCACAATCAATTGCTAGAAGTAGGGAAGATAAAAATAAAAAAGCTGCTTAAATCAATTCATTTGTATACTTTGCCTGCTAGTATTTTTTAGTTGGTTTTATTGGCTTTATTATAAACACACATTACTGTGAGCTTTGATTGATCAAAACTCATAGTAAATTAGCAAAAGCTGGCTTCGTATACTTTATTTTTATCTCGTGGTAGGGTAAAGGTAAATACACTGCCTTCTCCTGGTATACTTTCAATATGCAAATGGCCATTATTTAATGCCAGGAATTCCAGACAAAGATGTATTCCAAGTCCTGTACCTTTCTCTCCCGATGTGCCCAACGTAGAATAAAAACTTGTAGGATTTAATATTTTCTTTCTGACATCTTCATCCATGCCTTGTCCTGTATCGTGGACAGATATAGAAATATGACTTTCTTTCAAGATTGCACAAATTCGGATTGTATCATTTTTTTCGCAGAACTTGATAGCATTACTAACTAGATTACGTAGAATAGTTTCAATCATATCAGGATCTGCATAGCCTTTTAAGGAAGATTCTATCTCGGTCGTAATGCTGATTTTTTTCTGGCTAGCTTGGATTTCCAATATTTCAGTACTTCTATGTATAACTTCCGCTATATCAAATGTTTTAGGGTTTACCTGAAAGCCTTCAAGCTGACTTTTGGACCAGATCAATAATTTATCCAATAATTCTGAAGATTTGCTTACTTGTGCACCCAGTTTCTGAACAACAGTCTGCATTTCCTGAGGGTCTAGCAATTCTTCTTCAAATAAAGTGATGGTACCTTCAATAGACCGGAATGGGGCACGTAAATCATGTGCAATAATATTGAATAGTTTATTGAGGGCTGCATTTGCTTTTGTAAGGTCTTCTCTTTGAATAGAAATCTGATCATTTTGGGATCTGATTTCTTCATTTTGCGCTTCTATCTCCTGTTGTTGCAGAGCCATCGTCTGATTCATCTTTTTCTGACGTTTGTAGGTAATGCGATAGAAGACTGTAGTTGCAATAAACAGTAGGAGTAATCCCAGAATAAACCTACGCCTTGTCGTATTACGATCAAACTCTTCTTCTTTAAGCTTTTTGTCCTTTAACAAAGACTGATTAATAAGGTCTTTCTTTTCCAGTTGATAATTGTATTGTAATTTTTCAATCTGGAGTGCTTGTTGGACATTATTTAGGCTATCATTCAAAGAAATATACAGATCCTGAAAATGTACTCCTTGTTTGTAATTCTCCTGTAATGTAAATATGTGAGCCAGCTGTTTGTAACATTTTACCTGCCATCGGCTGGACTTTGTCTTTTTTGTGAATGATAAGGCCTCAAAAGCTTGAGCTAACGCATTTTGGAGTTGATTGTTCGCAAGAGAAATTTCGCTTTGATAATAGTATATCTGAGTAAGTATTGAATTACTATGATTTTGCTCTGCTATTACTGATGCTTTAGTAAGATAACTGGTTGCTTTTTTATATTCTTTTTGACGAATATATACATTGCCAATACTGGTTTGAGTGCCTGCTATCAACCAAGAGAGTTTTAGTTGCTGAGCTATTTCCAGTGACTGTTCATACATTTGCAAAGCATGCGCATACTGTTTTTGCTCAAGGTAGATATCTCCAAGGTTAGATAAGGCTATACATGTTCCTTCAGGGCCATCTGATAAAGGTTTCCATATATTGATGGCTTTGAATAAGTTACTTTGAGCCTTATCCCATTCTTTCAGATCCATGTATACACTTCCTATGTTGTTATAGCAAGCACCTACAAAAAATGACTCATGTATTCGTTCATATAAAGGAATAGCTTTTAGGTAATATTCAATAGCTTGAACACTTTTACCTTTATGTGCATAGGAAATTCCGAGATGTCGGTAGGCTGAGGCTTCTCCTAAAGTATATTTTAGTTGCAATGATAAACGTAATTCTTCCTGAGCAATTATTCTAGCCTGTTCATGGTCGGAATAACGGTATTCATTAAATAATAGCCGAAGCACCTCTACTTTGTTGGTATCTTCTGGCATAGTTTTCAACACGGTTTGCAAACTATCTGTGAGATGCTTGTTTTGTGCATAACCGGATATGTTGGATAAGAACAGAGCGAACAGGATAAAGCAGGTGAATCGTATAAGATTGACTATAATCCCTACTTCTGTCTTATATGGCAAGGTATAAGTTTGATATAAGGTGTATCTTTTAGAGGTCATTTCATTTTCAACAATGCTGTATTTCTTGCTCTATATTTATTTTCAGCTGATTGCTAATGATAGTTATCGATTTGGAACCTCATTAGTGGTATAACAAAAAAGATATGTATGTAATAATGCTGTTTGGAAAAACTTTCTGTAAATCCTTGTTCTCTTCTTTCCTGTATACTACACTTATTGTGATGAAGTGTAAGATCTACTACTGGATATATTCTATTGTTCTGGGAAAGAAGAGATAAACTTACTATTCTGTTCAATAAGATACTATTTAATACCTTCACTACTTAAATGGAAGTGTGGCTGGATTTTATAAGCTTTAGGTGAGTAGAATACCTGCTATACAAGTGCATTTTTGTGGGTGCTCACTCGGGTTGATATAACAAATAAACTCTATATTTTTATTTTATGCTAGTGTAAATCAGCGATTTACTGCCATAAGTAATATTAAATAGATTATCGATAAATTAGTAGGCATGCAGAGGGAAATTTTGGTGAAGTAAACCTGTTTTTATCCCGGAAAAAATAAGGATCACTAATAGTATATTTAGTGGATAGTAATGGTTAGACAGAGAAGATTGTTAAACTGATTTCCATTGACAAGTTTTGATTTCGGGAGACTGAGAGTCTTCCTGATAGAAAAAATTCGGTTTACGAACTGAAGTTTTCCATGTAGCATGAAAAACTTCAGTTGTAGATCCTGAAATAGGAGGAACAATCCAATCCCAATCTGCAAATACTTCACGCTGATTTTTTTGTTCCAGATCATTATGTGTCATAAATTGATCTGATGCTGTATGATGGTCTACTATTTTGACTCCAGCTTTTTGATAAGAGTGTAATATAGCAATATTAAGTTCGATTAGTGCACGATCTTTCCATAAAGTATGATTGGAAGAAGTATCCAGCCCCATTTTCTGAGCTATTGTAGGTAAAAGGTTATATCGTTGTGTGTCACCCAGATTGCGAGCTCCTATTTCGGTTCCCATATACCAACCATTAAAAGGAGCTGCTGTATATTCGATTCCTCCCATTTCCAACTTCATATTTGATACAACAGGTACGGCATACCAGCGAAGATGCATATCTGTAAACCATTTGTAATCAGGATGGGAGATTTGAACCTCCTTTATTTTTTCCTGTGGGATAGTAAACATACATGGTTGCTGATAGGGTAGTTGTATGATTATAGGTAAAACATCAAAAGGGGTTTGTGAACTTTGCCAGCCTAACTGTAGGCATTTTTTTGTGAAAGCATGTTGAGCCGGATCACCGATATATGTATGGGTATCCATTCTATAATATCCTGCATATCGGATTAATTGGTGGTTGAGTATACGAATACCTGCTTCTTGTGAAGGGTGTTTGGGAGGAAAGATGCTGATTACAGAACGGATATTACCATCATTAGTAGCATAATCAAGATGATCAAGTAAAGCAGTAAATATATCGTGTTCATGTTGCAGATGCCTCATATCTCGAACCTTAAGTGATTTCCAATATAGCCGGCCAATGCATCGGTTGCTATTCCGCCAGGCTAATTTGGCACCATACTCCAACTCCTCAAATGTATGGATATAAGTGCCTGTGGTATTTATATCATCAACCACCTGGTTAAGTCGTGTATTGAGATTTGCTGTTATTGCGAGTTCTGTATATGTCTGGGTAATAAATTCTACCGCTTCTTGTTTCAAATAATCGGGATGCATGCTTTATCAGTGGTATTCTGAGTGAAAACCAGAATAGTTTTGATATAGTTTCGAGACAGAAGGAGTGGCAAATATTGTTTGGAATAACTATTTGTTAATCAGATATAAATAGAAAAATAAATCTGGTGCTTCAGGCATAAGTTGTATTGCCAGAGAAAAAATCCTATTCAAACAATACATAATTACCAAATTGATCTGTTGGCTGAGATGGAAGTGTAACTTCAAGCGTATTAAGATCTAGTTGATTAATCTGGCCCGAAACAGGGAACAAACGGAGCTGATCACTAGAATAGGGTTTAATAAGAGGAAGTATTTCTTGTAGTGTAGTCTCTGTTTTTAACCAGGCCTTTTCCTGTTCAAGCGGAAGGATAAGAGGTATTTTGGTAGAGATAGGAGCAATTAGTTCATTGGCATCTGTGGTAATCATGGCACATGAGATCTGGTTGTTGTTTTGTGAGTCATATTGCCATACACCTGCAAAGGCAAATGGTATATTCCACTTAAGTGTAATACGGTAAGGAATACGACTTTTATAGGAGACTTTTTTCCAGAGATAAAATCCATCCGCAAGGATAATGCAACGTTGTGTGAGTAACTGGGTTGTTTGAGGAGTTGTCTTTTGAGTATCCTGTTTGATAAATACCTTGTGGATTGGTGTTTTTCTGTTCTCTGAAATACCCCATATCGCTTTTGTCAACTGTTTAGGCTGCAGATCAGTAATAACAGATATAGTATTTCCCGGAGAAATATTGTATTGAGGTTCTATGGTTCCTGGGACCTTTATCTCAAAACGACGTATAATTTTTTCTTTTGGAAGACTAAAGGAATAACGATCGTACATACACTCACAAATATTCAATAAGACACGGTTCAACAAAGCCATAAAAATACAGAAAATATGGATACCTCGTTGAATTAACAACTTCACTCATCGTAATAACTTTATTAACAAAATAATTTGTCTTTGGTTGCCATAAAAAGCGATTTACTTAAACTGTTTGTTTACATGAAGCGATGATTAAGTACTTATACTTGTTTTTTATATATGTAAGTTTTTCTAAAACTCAGCGGCTGGTAGTGTAAGCTAATTCATATAAACGAATGAAGTTTTACTAATGAGAATTTATCCTTTTTTCGGGTATATAGAGTATGCTTAGTTTTAATTAATTGATATACAGAGTGTTGTATTGGTATTTTTAACCTTTAATATGATAAAGTTATCTGGTATAAAACATGTTTATTGTACTAAAAAGAACAGTCTCATCGGAAAAACTTTTACGTTAATCGATAAGAAAGATAGTAAAAGCAGGATTTTTATACCGATTATTAGATGTTTAGATAGTTATAATGCACCTATCACGTATAGTCCAATTACTAGTTAACTACAACTTCTTACAATTTGTGAGATATTTGTCTACAGGAATAGACAAGAGTGAATCATATTATATTTTAACTATGAAAAAACTAGTACTGACAATTGGTATTGCTTTAATTAGCTGTGTAATAAGCATTGCTCAACACGCTGAGTTAATGATGTTTTCAGGAGAGATTAAGGTAGATAAGCTAGAAAAAGAGGAGATTTACAAACAATTATCTTCCTGGCAGCAAGAATATATGCCTAAAGAAACCATACGAGAATCTGATAGAGGAGCAGGAGAAATAAAGGGAACATCTTATCTGGTCTATAATAGTAATGTACACGCAGCAAGTGAAGTTACTAAAGGTTTTATTTTGTTTGACTTTAAGTTTGTGGCTATAGAAGATGGTTTTCGTTATCAGATAACAAATTTTAGACATGAAGGAAAGATACGATTTCATACCATTCTGATGACTCCTAGCTTTCCCTATAAGATTAATGCAGTAGAGAAACCTTGGTATGATCTGGTTTGGAAAGATATAAGGACACAAATAAATCAACAAATGCCCAAGATGGTAGCTTCTGTAAAGGATGTTGTAGAGAAAGCTGCGTTGTTGGCTAAAAACGAAAATGAAGCAAAGGATACTCTACTAACTCAGATGGGAAATTAATATATATGATTCAATGTTGATTAATATAATTAATTGGAAAGCTTTATAGTTTCTACTATAAAGCTTTTTTGCATTTGATAATGAGTGAGTTATGAGTGAATATTAAAATGGAATAAACTAATTCTGTAATGTCTATAAAAAAAGTAGACAAATTGTTTGTTATGTTATAAACTGACTATATATTTGTGACATAATCCTGCTAATTAATACCACCATTAATTAGTTAATTTATACAGAGGAAGGGAGAGAACAGGCTCGCAGAACTTCCAGCAACTTTCTGACCACCCGGAAACAGTGCTACATCCTGACCGAATAGGTAAATATAAATTAACAATCGTATGCTAAAAACAACTTATTACTCTACCTGCGGACGAATGTGTTGCTACTGAGATAGATACATTTTTTCTGTATCACATTAACAACACAAGAGGTTAGACCTCTACTCAGACACTATATCTATGTTTAGATAGCCTGAACATACTAACTCTTATGAAGAGAAAGTTCTATTATGTCTGTTCCATATCTTTTCACTTATTATTCTTTAGTACAACTTTATGGAAATATACTTCGATAATGCAGCTACAACACCTTTAGATTCGCAGGTATTAGAAGCTATGTTACCTTACTTAGGTAAGCATCATGGTAATCCTTCATCAACACATCAATATGGAAGACGGGCTAAAGACGCAGTAGAATCAGCCAGGAATACAATCGCTACTCTGTTACATGCTTCACCTGAAGAGATTTTCTTTACATCTGGAGCCACAGAAGCAAATAATCTGGCATTGGCAGGGAGTATTCACACGTTACGTTTCCGGCATTTTATAACAAGCCCTTTAGAACATGATTCAGTGTTAAAAAGCCTGGATTTTTATCGGAAGAATTATCAGATAAGAGTTAGTCTGGTTGAGACAGATGCATGGGGTAGAGTTAATCTTGGGCACCTTCAATACTTATTACAAAAGAATCCAGCATCCTTTGTAAGTCTGATGCACGGAAATAATGAAATTGGGAATCTGAATGAAATAGAAGAAATTGGAAATATATGTCGCACCTATAAAGCTGTTTTTCATTCTGATACGGTTCAGACATTAGGGAAAAGGCAGTTAAATCTATCAAAGGTCCCTGTTCATTTTTTAGTTGGTTCAGCCCATAAGTTTCATGGGCCCAAAGGAATTGGTTTTCTCTATGTAAATAAACAGATCCATTTGCAACCATTGATACATGGTGGCTCTCAGGAAAAAAGTTTGAGAGCGGGTACTGAAAATGTTGCTGGTATTGTAGGTTTGTCAACCGCCTTATCACTTGCCTATGAGAACCTGGATGACACACAGAAATATCTGCAAAAATTAAAAGGTTATCTTATCCGAAGATTGAAGGAAGTATTTCCTCAACTTACCTTTAATGGAGATAGCGATCAACAGGATAAGAGCCTTCCCTCTATTGTTAATATCGGGTTTCCTGCTTTAGGTGATAGAGCTTTGGTAGATATACTGAATGAAAAAGGAATATATGTATCAGGAGGAAGTGCTTGTTCAAATCTGGTAGAGCATGGTTCACATGTACTTAGACAGTTGGGGCGTAATCTGGAACTAGAGAATATTCGCTTCTCATTTAGTAAATACAATACCTTGGCAGAAGTGGATTACTTGGTTAAGGTTTTATCAAATATTTATGAACCCCAAAATGTATTACAGTATGCTGGTGCGGTTAAGTGATTGTTTTTTAGTGCTTTATATAAAAAGTGAAAATTTTTTATGATAATCTCTATAAAATCTATAGGAATTATGTATTTTTGTAAAGTGAGATGAAAAGATCTGTTTTAAATACCCTGAGCAATGGCTAAATAGAATAAAAAATATATGGTGGTAAATGTATTCTTCTTATTCTCAGGCTGTTGCCAGGGTATTAAAAACTGAAAGAAGATTATCCACTTATATTTCAATAAAGGTCTTGTTTACTATGAAATTAAATTATCTGGCATTTGCAATTCCCATTTTCTTATTGTTTACAGCATTAGAATATTGGGTCGCAAGAAAACAACAGAAAGAAGATTATTTCCATTTTGACAGGTCTATTGTCAATATAAGTATTGGCATTGCTGAAAGACTTGCAGATTTATTTACAGTTGGTATTTTCTATTATTTCTATACATACATACACACTCACTTTGCTTTATTTGATATCAAACCAAGCATATTATTGTGGCTGGCATTGTTCCTATGCACTGATTTTGTCTGGTATTGGTATCATCGTCTGGCTCATGAAATTAGCTTATTATGGAGTGTACATGTAGTACATCATCAAAGTGAAGATTTTAACTATACTGTTTCTGCACGTATTACTGTTTTTCAGGCATTGGTTCGGGTTGTTTTTTGGTCTGTACTACCCTGGATCGGGTTTCCACCAGAGATGATTACAAGTATTTTATTAATTCATGGTGCATATCCTTTCTTCATTCATACACGTACTATTGGCAAACTGGGAATACTGGAATATATATTGGTAACTCCTTCTCATCATCGGGTGCATCATGCTTCAGATGAGCATTATCTGGACAAGAACTATGGAGATGTTCTTATTATCTGGGATAAGATTTTCGGGACTTTTGTTGAAGAAAAGGAAGAACCTCATTATGGTTTAACGAAGCCATTGAACAGTCATAGCTTTTTATGGCAGCACTTCCATTTTATACTGGAACTAATGTATACAGTCAAACATACCCAAGGGTGGGGCAATAAAATAAAAATCATTTTTGGTGGTCCTGATCTGGTTCCTGAATATGTAAGAGAGAAATTGGAACAAAGATTCCTTTTTAATAAGTCAGTAAATGCTAGTGGTATACGATTTAAAAATTATGTCATATGGCAGATTGGAAGTGTACTTCTTAGTTTGTTTCTGGTTATTTTATTTGAGCATCAGATTTCACTTAGCCTACAGATAGGAGTAGCACTATTAATAGTATTGACACTCATTAATTGTGGTGCCATTCTAGAACAGCGGACATGGGTCTTTTACCTGGAATATACGCGGTTGGCAACAGCTACATTATTTGCCTATATATATTTTGGGCCAACAAGTATAGTTGTATTTGGTAGCCTGTTTGTAGTAACTCTGATCTGCTTCTTTACTTGGTTTGAAAAACAGTATCTGCGTTTGATCTATGGTTCTGCTGTTGCATCTTAATTCTTATGTGAGGTTTATGTTACATTATTTTGCCTCTTATGCATGCTATTGTTGTTGGTGATTGCCAACTAAATCTAGCATTATTTTAAACAGGAAATCTGAGGGAGTTGTCGGAGAACTGTTTTTCAGTCCTATATCTAAGGACATTATTTATAAACTTATCTGTAGACTTTAAAAAACGACATATATGCAATCTCATATAAATGCCCGATCTCTTCCTTTTATTCCTGATTTTCAACCTGAATTTGCATTTGAAAACTCAATAGCGGATTATTCAACACGTTTTTTTGCTGAAAAGACTCTTATCCCTCAACCACTAACAGTTGGCGAAAAAGCTCCTTCAGCTGAATTATCACGTCAACAAGGTGTATGGCAACAGCTACCTGGACACTTATTCTCTCATTCAACAGTATCTATTGCTGACTTGGTTGAGTACAAACCACTGGTTATTAGCTTTTATACTCCAGCGTGGGGAGAATATAGCAAGTTACATCTGGACTTATTAGATAGATCACATCAAAAAATTTCAGGGCTTGGAGGACAACTACTTGTACTAACTCCTTTGGAGACAGATGAAATATCCAAGCTTATCAAAGAGACCGGATTACAGTTTAACTTCATTCATGATCAGAATAATCAGGTAGCAGAGCGGTTTGGGGTATATTCCTCTATTTATCCTTTCTGGCAACGTATTTCTGGTATTAATGGAGAAGTACCATTTCCTGCTACATTTGTAATTGCCTCGAACGAAGTTGTCGTGCATAGTTTCTATACGGAAGATCTTAGTAATCTTTATGATATTCGAGAGGTCCTTACTGCTATCTATACAGTGAGGGATATTCGACAAAGTGCCTGATAAAAAGGGAATTAGGCCTTTTTATTTTTAGGGATGTTTTGCGCTTAGTAAAACCACAGATGCCTCATCTGTGGTTTTATTGTTTAAAAGCATTAAACGCTGTAAAATAGCTGGTTATAGTTCCTATTGAATTGATAAAAATGCGAATTTCTATGCATTATATTGTGGATGTGAACAATTGCACGTTTCTTTGAAAGTTGAAAGTCTGACAAATTGTTTGTCAGAATATAGTAACATAAAATTATCTGTGAGAAAATCAAACTAAAAACCACTATCAATTTTATTTCTGAGTCTTATTCTATGAATGCAGAATCGTATTTAAACTATCATCTGACGCAGCTTCCTGAAAGAGCTGTGAAACCTCGTGAGGCAGGTTTGACAATGGTTATGGATAAGGGAATGAGTTTGCGGGAGGCAAGTGATTTTATAGAAAAAGGATCTGAATTGACAGATCTTGTAAAATTAGGCTGGGCTACTTCTTATCTGACACCTAATTTAAGGAAGAAATTGGCTTTATACAGAGAGGCAGGATTACCTGTATATTTTGGTGGAACCTTATTTGAAGCATTTGTTATTCGTAATCAATTTGATGATTATCGAAGATTGCTGGATGAGTTTGGTATGACTCATGCAGAGGTATCAGATGGATCTATTGAGATGCCTCATCAGGAGAAATGTTATTATATAGAAGCTCTGTCTCAACAGGTAACAGTCATCTCTGAAGTAGGATCAAAGGATGGAGAAAAGATAATTCCACCTTATAAATGGATTTCTATGATGAATGCCGAAAAGCAGGCAGGAGCATGGAAAGTAATTGCAGAAGCCAGAGAATCTGGAACTGCAGGTATTTTTAGAAGTAATGGGGAGGTTCGTCCTGGTCTGGTAGATGAAATCTTATCTCAGATCCCACCAGAATATATCATCTGGGAAACGCCACAAAAAGCACAACAGGTTTGGTTTGTAAAATTGTTGGGGGCAAATGTGAATCTGGGAAATATTGAACCAAATGAAGTTATCTCTGTAGAGACAATCCGATTAGGGTTACGAGGTGATACTTTTCTTACGTTCATTAATTAGTATGAAATAATTACATTAAATGCAAAAGGTTAAGTAAACTCCTACTTAACCTTTTGCATTTAATGTAACTGATCAATCCATTTGGTAACAAAGAAAAATAGTGTACATGTAATCAGAGATATTGTCAGATTTAGAACAGCCATAATAATTGTGTACTGTATTATATTGGACAGTATATAGCTTTCAGATATATCCAGTGTAATTACCAGATTGTAGATCTGGAAGAACAACAGAGGTAATATTGAAAGTTGAATAGTGAACAATACTACTACCTCGTAGGTAAGAGCAATTCTTTCCTGTTTTTTTAGATAATATAATCCTATTAACAGAATTAGAGAGAATGAAGCCAGCATAATAATTAACCTGCTAGCACCTTCCATTTGAGCTAGAAATCCAGTTCTCAGATAATTGAATACAATAAGTACCACAGTATCTGCAAGAACAAATCCCCATCCTTGATTCAATACTTTTGCGGCAAGCAATTTACGCTCAGCTAAGAATTTCAAAACCAATCTGCGTTAAATAGTAGAGTATACCTATAAGGCCTTCTTTTTCTAAAACTTACGTATGAAACTTTGGGCTGGTTTTGTATGGGAAATATGTCTTTACAGACTAAAAGAATATTTCTTTGTGAAAAGTGTTTGTAGAGGTACTACAGACAGCAATTTCTATAGATATAGATGGATTTCCAACGTTATGTAAGATATTATTTCTTTTTTATGATTTTTTTGGAGAAAATAAGGATAGATGCTTGCTAACTGATATTGGTAACAGTACTAGTAATAGAGGAGATGTAAGGTGAGACCCTACTAATAAGCTAAAAAACAGTATATTGTTACTGCTGATGCTGATGTTGGTACACTATCAGCATCAGCAGTATAAGACTCTTATCTATCTTTTATATTAGCTATGTCTGTTTGAAGTTGATAGTCCATTGTCTGGTGTGAAATGGATCGTATCGAAAGTTGGTAGACAATGCTTTTTTGTTTTGCATGAATCAGAAGCGAGTATTCTCCGGCTGGTAAGGCGCTAATATCCAGTTTCTGATTATACGTAGTATCAAATAAAGATTTCTCAAAGAAGTATTCTTCCTTATCATTCATTAGCCTCATATAAATGCGCTTACTTGCAGGGTTTCTGATTTGAATATATAACTTTTTGTTTGATGCTAGAAGACATTCAATTTGTTGAGATCCTTGGAGTGTATCAGTCTTTTGTTGACTTAACGTTTTTAATCGTTCACTTGGCTTATGTCGTGCAGATGTAAGTTGATCGGACAATATATAGCCATGTAGTTGTTCTCCTAATAATTTATTTCTTATTAATTTATGAAGAGTACTATCCAGTAAACGAGTGTTTCGTGTGTTAAGTTTGATATACCGACCCTTCAAAATTTCTCTATAAATCAGATTATCATCCTCATCAAAGAATTTAATTGTTGTGGTAAGAGTTTGGGCATCTGTTCGTACTTCCCAATGAGCACCAGACGAATCGATACGAGCCCAATCCATATCTTTGTCCTGTGCATAAGAAACTTCCGGATAAACAAATAGGAATGCCAGTATAAACCAGCAATAGAGGAGTGTTTGTTTTATAGTTTTCATACAGTAAAATGATGGGAAAGTTGTAGATATTTACTGTGTAAGTTGTCAAAACATTTGCCAAAGGGTGGAGAAAATAAAAAAATGAGATAAAAAGTAATATTTAAAGAGTTGAATGAAATACTTTTCACTGAAAAGTAAATTTTACAATTTTTTTTCTTGTAAACTGTTTCTATTTTGAGAGATATAAATGGGAGGCCTAGTTTGTCTGTTTGAGAACTCCTTAGTTTAGTTGTCCGCTAGTGAACGCGTTGTTGTTCATTAGCGGACAATATTGTTTATATAATTTGCTGTATATGCGTGTTTTAGCCTTAATAGAAGGCTGTTTTCATTTTGGCAAGGCATTTGTTTAGCAAATATGAAGATAATAAATCTGGAGCCATGAATAGAGACTATCTGGGTGAATTTGAAGAACTGATATTATTGACTGTTGCTTTTATGGATGGAGCAGCCTACGGTGCAGCGATCCATCAGGACATTCGGCAACGAACTGGACGATCTGTTCAGTTAAGTGCAGTGCATATTGCCTTGTATCGGTTGGAAGAAAAAAAACTGGTTACCTCTGAGATTGGTGGAGCAACCGCTCAAAGAGGTGGTAGAAGGAAACGATTCTTTACAATTACGCACGAGGGGAGGCATATTCTGAGTGAAATCCGTCAGGTGCGTGAACAACTCTGGCAACTGATTCCCAAGATGATCTAAGCTGCTACTATGGAAGACATACCACAGCCACCTAAATGGATAGACCGCATCATCAGATGGCGTTTGTCTGACACCAACTATGAAGATATGTTGGGTGATTTGCATGAATTATATGAGATATGGGTTGCTGAAATAGGAGTAAAGAAAGCTCGCTATCAGTATATACGTCAGGTATTTGGGTTTATAAGGCCATTGCCAGTTAGAGAACAAAAACAATTATCAGAGCTTCCTCCCTCTCTGTTATACACATCATTTAATCCAAGTCCAATGAGTATGATTCGTAACTACTTTAAAGTCTCCTTTCGGAATCTGACCCGAAACAAAGGATATTCTTTTATCAACATTGGTGGACTCTCTATAGGGATGACTGTGGCTATGCTTATCGGACTATGGGTCTATGATGAAATATCATTTAATTCATATCATGAAAATCATGATTCTATTGCTCGAGTACTTCGAAATGGTACTGCCAATGGGAAACATTTACAGTACAATACTTACCCTATGCACTAGGAGAAGAACTTAGAACCAAGTATGGAGCAAACTTTAAACAGGTACTTATGGCTTGGCCTGTGCAGGATCATATTCTTTCCATCGAAGATAGAACTCTTTCACAGAAAGGTGAATTTATTGATGCTAGTGCACCTGAAGTATTTTCTCTGAAAATGCTAAAGGGAAACTACAATGGTTTGAAAGACCCTCATTCTATGTTGATCTCTGAGTCGTTTGCTAAGGCTTTATTTGGAGAGCAAGACCCTATGGGAAAAGTATTGCAGATCAAGAATTATAGTGCAATGGATGTAAAGGTAACAGGTGTGTATAAAGATCTGCCTCACAATTCACATTTTGCAGGAGTACAATTTTTTGCACCCTGGGATTTGTTTGTCTCTGTTAATTCCTGGATGACTACACAAGGGTTTAAAAATAACTTTCTGGACATTTATGTACAGCTTACTCCTCATACTACGTTTGAAAACGCCTCGCTTTCCATCAAAGATGCCATTCTAAATAATATCAGAGATGACAAAGAACATGTAAGCTTTAATCCTCAGATCTTTCTTCATCCAATGAACAAATGGCATCTGTATTCGGAATGGAAAAATGGAGCAAACATAGGAGGAATGATACAATACGTGTGGCTGTTTGCTATCATTGGTGTATTTGTATTGGTATTGGCCTGTATCAATTTCATGAACCTGTCAACTGCCAGAAGTGAGAAACGCGCTAAGGAAGTAGGCATCCGTAAAGCAATTGGTTCTGAGAGAACACAGCTAATCTGGCAGTTTTTTAGTGAGTCGTTTCTTGTTGTAGTATTGGCCTTTGTGATTTGCTTGGGTCTGGCAAGCATCGCGATCGGTTTCTTTAACGATTTGGCTGACAAGCAGATTGTCATGCCTTGGAGCAATACATGGTTTTGGCTGATCTCACTGATATTTATTCTGTTTACAGGCCTGATTGCTGGTAGTTATCCAGCCTTATATTTATCTTCTTTTCATCCGGTTAAGGTATTAAAAGGAACATTTCGGGTAGGTAGATTTGCCTCTATTCCACGTAAAGTCTTGGTTGTTGCACAGTTTACAGTTTCCGTCACTCTTGTTATAGGAACCTTGATTGTGTATCAGCAAATCCAGTATGCTAAGAACAGACCGGTTGGGTATAAGCGGGATGGTCTCCTGATGGTTCAAATGAAGACAACCGAATTCTATACTAAGTATGATGCAATTAAAGATGAATTAAACAGGACAGGAGTTGTTGCTGAAATGGCTCAATCTTCCAGCCCTGTTACAAATATCTGGTCAAGTAACGGCGGATTCTCTTGGCGAGGCAAAAATCCTTCTTTACAGACGGATTTTGCAACGTTGACAGTTGCTCCTGCCTATGGAAAAACAGTAGGATGGCAATTTGTAGCTGGTCGGGATTTTTCTCAGGAACTTGCCAGTGATTCTACCGGATTTGTGATCAATGAAGCTGCATTGAAGTTTATGGGCTTGAAACAACCCATTGGAGAAGTAGTTACCTGGGCACCTTCTGGTAGTGAAGCAAAGAACTATCGCATTATTGGTGTTATAAAAGATATGGTGATGGTTTCTCCTTTTGATCAAGCGGTCCCTACTGTTTTTTATCTGGATGGAAATCTGAACTGGATCAATATCAGATTTACCCCTTATGCAAATACCAGTGAAGCATTGAGTAAGATAGAAGCTGTTTTTAAAAAACTCGTTCCTTCCGCTCCATTCAACTATACATTCGCTGATCAGGAATATGCATTGAAATTTGCAGCAGAAGAACAAATAGGGACATTGGCCTCTGTATTTGCTACGTTAGCCATTTTCATTTCCTGTTTAGGTTTATTCGGATTGGCTTCTTTTGTAGCTGAACAACGGACCAAAGAAATAGGTATCCGCAAAGTATTAGGAGCCACTATCCTCAGTCTATGGCAATTACTTTCTAGGGAGTTTATTGTATTAGTATTGATTGCTTTTGCGATTGCTACCCCTTTAGCCTGGTATTTTCTGAATGATTGGCTGGCAAAGTATCAGTATCATACTCAGATATCCTGGTGGATTTTTGCAGTGACAGGTATGGGGGCTTTGCTGATTACTTTGATGACCGTGAGTTTTCAGGCTATCAAAGCAGCACTTATTAATCCTGTCAAGAGCTTGAGAAGTGAGTAAAAGAGAAATAATACTTCTTTAGCAAAATAACTTACTTATTTCTATGAGTTCCGAACAAAAAACACGGCCTCCTCGATGGGTACAGAGGTTGCTTCAGTATCGCTTACCTACAGGATTGTCTGAAGAGGTTCAGGGCGATCTGGATGAACTCTTTGACTTGTGGGTAGATGAATTCGGTATTCAAAAAGCTCGCTGGAAATACATTGGGCAGGTTCTCGGATTTCTCAGACCCTTGCCAGAAAGAAAACAATCCTATATACCAAGAGATGTTTTGCCACCATCTCTTTTAACTACACCTTCCACTATAACTCAGATAAGTATGTTCCGTAACTACTTTAAGATCGCCTTTCGGAATCTGACCCGAAACAAAGGATATTCCTTTATCAATATTGGTGGACTCGCTATAGGGATGGCTGTGGCTATGCTTATTGGGTTATGGATTTATGACGAAGTTTCGTTTGACAGATATCATAAAAACTATGATCGCATTGCACAAGTAGTACAAAATCAGACTATTGATGGACGAGTGCAAACCTGGTTGGGACAGGCAATGCAATTAGGGCCTGCCATTGAAAGTTCTTATGGAAATTACTTCAAACATATAGTCCGAACTTCATGGCCTGGCGATCATATCCTTAAGGCTGGAGATAAGACACTGGTGAAGAGTGGTATTTATATGGAACCAGGTGGTCCGGAAATGCTTAGTCTGATCAAGATAAAAGGATCAATAGATGGTTTAAAAGACCCCTCTTCGGTTTTATTGGCTGAAACTGTTGCTCAAGCTATTTTTGGAGATTCAGATCCTATAGGGAGGTTAATAAAGATTAACAATAAGATGGATGTAAAGGTAACAGGAGTATACAAAGACCTTCCTGTCAATTCTACGTTTGCTAATATAACATTTATTGCTCCCTGGGATCTGCTTATTAGTAGTGAGAACCTGAAAGATAAGGTAGGCTGGGGTAATAGCTGGTTTCAGACATTTGTACAAATTGCGGATCACACAGACATAAATCAGGTTTCTGAAAAAATTAAATATGTAAAACGTGATAATATAAAAGGTGAAGATGACCTTCGGTTTAATCCAGAGATTTTTCTACATCCAATGAGCCAATGGCACTTGTATTCTGAATTCGAGAATGGTGTCAGTGTAGGAGGAAAGATTCGGTTTATATGGCTGTTTGGTATTGTTGGGGCATTTGTATTGGTACTAGCCTGTATCAATTTCATGAACCTGTCAACTGCTCGCTCTGAAAAACGTGCAAAAGAAGTAGGTGTTCGAAAAGTTGTTGGCTCAGATCGTGGTCAGTTAATCAGCCAGTTTTTAGGTGAATCACTATTGGTGGCATTTTTAGCTCTGGTTATTGCAATACTTTTGGTAGTCCTTACTTTGCCTTTGTTTAATGAGATAGCAGATAAAAAAATATCCATTTTATGGGTAAGTCCCTGGTTCTGGCTGTCATGTATAAGCTTTTGTTTGTTTACAGGGCTATTAGCAGGTAGTTATCCAGCCTTATATTTATCTTCTTTTCATCCGGTTAAGGTATTAAAAGGAACATTTCGGGTAGGTAGATTTGCTGCTGCTCCACGTAAAGTACTGGTTGTAGTACAATTTACTGTCTCAGTATTTCTGATTGTAGGGACTTTGGTTGTATTTCGGCAGATTCAGTTTGCGAAAGATCGTCCACTGGGTTATGATCGAAAAGGGTTGCTGACTATTCCTATGAAAACTCAGGAGAGCCATGATCATTATAACGCTTTCCAAAATGACTTAATGAACACCAGAATGGTGAGCTCAATGGCTCAGTCCGAAAGTGCTATTACCAACGCATGGGTTACCAACGGAGGCTTTCAATGGAGAGGAAAAGATCCAGGTTTACAGGATGAGATTGTCACCGTAGGAGTTACCCATCAGTTTGGAAAGACAGTAGACTGGAAGATAAAGTCAGGAAGAGACTTCTCAGAGGCATTTTCTACAGATTCTTCCGGATTTATTCTCAATGAAGCGGCTGTAAAATACATGGGATTTAAACAACCTCTTGGAGAAGTAGTCAAGGCGTTTGGTGGGCAGTATACTGTTATAGGAGTGGTAAAAGATATGGTTACCCAATCTATCTATGATCCTATTCGGCCAACTATTTTCTATATTGATACCTTCAAACGACTAAGCTTGATTGATATTAAAATCAGCCCGCAGGCCAATACTTCTCAAGCTATTGATAAAATTAAAACGTTGTTCCTGAAACACAATCCAGCTACCCCTTTTGACTATCGATTCGCAGATGAAGAGTTTGCTGCTAAATACAAAGAAGAAGAACGTATAGGTAAACTAGCCTCTGTATTTGCAAGTCTTGCCATTTTCATTTCCTGTTTAGGTCTATTCGGCTTAGCGTCGTTTGTGGCCGAACAACGCACAAAGGAAATTGGTATTCGTAAAGTATTAGGAGCTACAGTAATCAGTTTGTGGCAATTACTTTCCAGAGAATTTGTATGGCTAGTGCTGATCGCCTTTATAATTGCAACTCCTATTGCCTGGTATTTCCTCAATAGTTGGTTGCAGGATTATCAATATCGTACCAACATTCCCGGATGGATCTTTGTCGCTACTGGGTTGGGTCTTCTCTTGATTACCTTATTAACGGTAAGCTTCCAGGCTGTTAAGGCGGCTTTAATCAATCCAGTGAAGAGTCTGAGAAATGAGTAATTACAGACACTGCTTCTAAGCTAATCGAACTGTCTTTATGGCGCATGAACAAAAACCACAGCCACCCCGCTGGGCTCAAAGAGTACTTCACTACCGTTTGCCAGAGGGCTTATCAGAAGAGATACAAGGTGATCTTGATGAACTCTTTGACGTGTGGGTGGAGGAAATGGGTGTTCCGAAAGCTCGCTGGAGATACATTAGGCAGGCACTTGGATTTCTCAGACCCTTACCGGAAAGAAAAGATTATTATATGCCAACCAGAGGTAATATATCTCCACCACTTTTAACTACATACTCATCCATAAATCAAATAGGTATGCTACGCAATTATATCCGCTTTGCCTGGAGAAATCTTGCAGGCAATAAAGTGTTTTCTGCTATCAACATTCTGGGATTAGCTTTGGGCATCGCTACTTGTCTGATAGTTGCTTTGCTGGTGATTCATGAAGAGAGCTATGACACCTATCATTCAAAAGGCGACAGAATTTATAGAGTGGAAAGCCGAAATATAAAAGAAGGGCATACCTATCCAGGTAACTATACTGGATTAGTGCATGCCTTGCGTAATGATATACCAGAAATCGAGGTTGTAGCACCTATGTACAAAAGGGGTGGTGTAACTATTCAGGAACCCATATCTGGAACATTGTTTAAGGAACCAGTTGTGTTTGCTGGAAATGAGTTATTTCAAACCTTTGACTATACATGGATTGCTGGTAATCCTAAAACTGGTTTGTCTCAGCCTAATACTATAATTGTAACCCGTTCACAGGCTGAAAAAATATTTGGCACAACTCAGGTATTAGGTAAGATACTACAATATGATAGCAAACACAATTTGATGATAGTAGGCATAGTGGAAGATTATCCTGTTACAACGAGCTTTCCATTTGATATGCTGATCTCATTTGCATCTATTTCAGAGATAATGCCTGATTTTGATCTTAACAAATGGAATGGGTGGGGCGATGATTTTCAGATATTTGCTCTAATGAAAGAGAGTGTTGACCCACAACAAGTGAGCCGACATTTTCCTGAGATCATTACAAAATATATGGGGAAAGAAGCTGTGGCTGAAAAACAGTTTTTATTAGCTCCTCTACATGAATTGCATTATACATCCAGTTTCAGTGGGCACACTGCAAATCCAACATTTCTTAAGACTTTACTTTGGATAGGTATTTTTGTTTTGTGTATTGCTTGCATCAATTTTATCAATCTGACTACTGCACAGGCTATTAAACGGGCTAAGGAAATTGGAGTACGTAAGGCTGTAGGTAGTAATCGCTTGGCTCTTATATATCAGTTTCTGATCGAAACTGCATTGATTGCATCAATTGCCATTCTGTTTGCAACTCCTATTGTATACGGCCTGTTACCTGTAATAAACTCCATTCTGGGTGTAAGGCTTTCGATTACAGATCTTTTCTCCTGGCAGACAGGCGCTATTGTAAGCTGCTTGTTTGTAGCAACCGTGTTGCTGGCAGGTGCCTATCCTGCATTTTATTTGTCGGCAATGGCTCCAATATGGGCTCTAAGAAGCAATAACAAGACGATTACAAATCGAGGATTTACTTTACGTCAGGGGTTGGTAATAGCTCAGTTTACAGTATCACTGGTTCTCATTAGTTGTACATTGTTGATCCGGCAGCAACTTTCTTTTTTTCAGAATGCAGATCTGGGATTTAATAAAAACGCCATCATTACAGTAGGATTACCTGATAATAGTCCTGCAAAGCTTCAATTGTTACGTACACGGTTACTGCAGTCAGCTCAGATTAAAAACGTGAGTTTTTCCTTCAACAGTGCCTCTGCAGAAAGTAACTGGATGCAAATGATGGAGTATCGACTGAAGGATACTGTGGTCCGGATTAAAACCCAGATGAAAATGGTTGATGCGAATTATATTGATACATATGGCATTCAGTTGCTGAAAGGAGAAGTTTTCCGTGAAGGAGATACATTGCCTAAAGTTATTGCTAACGAAATATTTCTTCATCGGATGGGCGTACAGCGGCCTCAGGATGCAATCGGACAGGTTGCCTTTTATGGCGACAGTCAAGAATCGGTGCCCATTGTAGGTGTAGTAAAAGACTTTCATGTCAATTCCCTGCACCAAAATATTGATCCTACCTTGATGATGGTGGTTCCCAAACATTTTTATCAGGGAAGTATCAAACTGCAAAGTGAACAACTGAGTAGCCAATCTATTAAGGAAACACTGGCGTATATTGAAAAGATCTGGACTGCCACTTTTCCCAATCACCTATTTGAATATAGCTTCTTGGATGACACACTAAATCAGGCTTACCAGAACGAAATACGTACTGAACAGATGATAGAGGTGTCTACCTTTCTGGCAATAGTGATTGCATGTCTAGGTTTGTTTGGATTAACTCTTTTTACTACACAGTCCAGAATCAAGGAAATCGGTATTCGCAAGGTGTTGGGAGCTACAGTATCCAGTATTATAGTGTTGTTATCCAGAGATTTTGTAAAATTGGTTGCTATTGCTTTATGTATTGCGACTCCGATTGCCTGGTATATGATGAGTCAATGGCTACAAAGCTTCGCTTTTAAGATTACGATTGTTTGGTGGGTATTTGTAGTAGCTGGTGGAGGTATACTGATTATCACACTTATAACCGTAAGTTTTCAGGCTATCAAAGCTGCCTTAACCAATCCTGTCAAAAGTCTGAGGACAGAATAACTCTTGGGAGCAAAGGATATTTTCAACCAAGTCCTCTTTATCTGTTTAACAGAACAGATAAAGAGGACTTGGCTTATTTAGAAGTGAAAATGTTTTCTTAATACTTATCGTGTTTACTTTGCAGTTCTCCCCATTCTGACATGTCATTTGGGATTGATTTCATTGTTTTCCCAGATCACTTAATTCGTATAACTACATCATAGCAAATGACAGGATAGTTGATTTTAAAATCTGCTCCTACCTTATGCCACAAGTAAAATCTGAGAAATAGTGAAAATAGTATTAAGACAGATTAATAATGTATCACTATTTTATCAGGTAAATATCTTTATTTGATAAGGATATATGTCTATCAAACCACTGCCTAAGTGGTATTTTTTAAGTCTGTATCTGACAGATGAATACGCTGACTACATTATAGGCTTTGGTTATACCTATTTCTTTATTCTGTTATCTTCATACTTCTAAAAGTCAGAGCATATAATCCAGCGACTAGTTTCTACCTGTTGTGGGATGAGTTTGACTGTTGTCACTTACTATGAGATATTTTATTGTTTGTATTGTTGTGTTGTGTGTACTTTTGGAGGTGCAGGCACAGCAAATTGGTAACCATCAGGCTCCAGGAGTGGGGAATCCTCTTATTCCTGGCTATTTTGCAGATCCTACCGTCAAAAAATTTGGTGATACCTACTACATCTATGCTACCACTGACGGAAATGGAGGTGGTTTTGGTCCTTCACAGGTATGGGTGTCAAAAGACTTTGTCAACTGGACTATGCAGCCTATGAACTGGCCTACTACTCCACATTTCTGGGCACCAGATGTAACACAAGGCAATGATGGAAAATACTATATGTATTATTGCCAGCCTACAGTTGAAATCTATGGAGCTTCCGGAAAAACGCCTGTAGGACCCTGGACACCATTGTATGAAGATGAGAAGCCTATTGTCAAAAACTATCAGGTTACAGATGTGATTACATTGGATGGACAAACTTTTCGGGACGATGATGGAAAATTTTATATGTTTTGGGGGACATGGGGCATTTACCCCAATAGTGGGTGTGGAATAGGCTTGCTGAATGATGATATGAAAAGCTTCAGTAAAATGATCAAGTTGCCTAATACTATCGCAAAAGATTTCTTTGAAGCCCCTTTTATGTTTAAACGTAATGGGATCTATTATTTACTGTATTCTTCAGGCCGTTGCGAAGACCATACCTATCGGGTACAATATGTTTTTAGCAAAACGGGACCTATGGGGCCATTTGAATATGGCAAAACAAACCCGATTCTGGTCACTAACACAGATGGTACAGTGCATGGACCGGGACATCAGTCTGTGATTGAGCATAAAGAAAGCTATTACTTAGTTTATCATCGGCATAATAATCCCCATTCCAATGGCGGATATCACCGTCAGGTATGTGCTGACAAAATGGTATTTGATGCTGAAGGAAATATTGAGAAAATAGTACCTACTCATACAGGCATTGGCCCTCTAGGGCCATTAGAAGAAACAGCTCCTAATCTGGCTTTTGCAAAGTCAGTAACAGCTTCCTCTTATTATGATGCAGATTTCAAACCAGAGTTTGCGGTAGATGATAACAACGGTACTTTATGGAAACCTCGTGATAATACCAGTGATACATGGTTACAGATTGATCTGGGAAGTATACAACCTGTAAAACGTATTCATACACAATTTGAATATGCGACATGGTATTATCAATATCTATGGGAGTATTCACTGGATGGAAAACAATGGACTGTGTATATCGATCAGCGGAAGAATACAAAGGTAGGTAGTCCAATGGTAGATGTAGGAAATGTAAAAGCCCGTTACCTACGATTAACCATTACAGACACCCAATATCCTGGTTTAAATAAAGCTGTCTGGAATATTAAAGTCTATTCTACAGATAGACAGGTAGTAGCACCTGGTCAGCAACCTGTTATGGCTGCTCATCAACCAGTGACCCGGAAAGGGTTGTTACTGGATTTAAGTGTAGACTCATTACCATTAGGAAAACTAGTCCATGAGTGGAGTAATACAGGAAATCTGGAAGGTACTATACATGTTGCATCAACCCGTATTCCGCATGTAGACCTGATTGCAGGACGAAAGGCTCTTATATTTTCAGGGAGAGAATATTTTCAATCAAGTGTGAATGCACTGCCCTCATTAGCTGGAAATAGTCCATGGACAGTAGCTATGTGGATATATAATCCGGAAATAGGAGAGGAGGAGCCTGTTGTTTGCTGGACACCACGAGGTGGACGTGACCTGAGTAACGTATCAATAGGGTATGGCCGTAACCGGAACTGGGGAGCTGTGGCACATTGGGGATGGCCGGATTTGCCTTATAAATCCTTGCCGGAAGCAACTCAATGGCATCATATAGCTATTACGTTTGATGGTACTATGGAACGTATATATGTGGATGGGAAGCAGGATCAGGAAGATCGCCGGATGTTATTTGTACAATCAGATCAACCATTGGTAATTGGTGCAAATGGAGATAAAACTGCTTTCTTTTCCGGTGCACTCTCTTCGTTGAAAGTCTATGATAAGCCTTTGTCTAAAGACGAGGTAATTGCATTGTCACAACAGGAAAATGAATCGCATGTATTGGTAAGTTTAATGGCAACCAAATTGGTTTATGGCTCTACCTCCAAGATTGTAAATGAAGGGTATGGAGCAAGTGAATTCATTGTGAATAAAGGATCTGTAGTTGTAAAAGATCTCAATGAAAAGATAGCCATTGTAATACCTCCTGGCATTTCTTTGGACTGGAAAGGACAGGCAGTCTCCAGATTACAGAAGAGCTATTCAACTATAATGGTTGCTATGTCTGGTAAAGGATGGATACAACAGATTGAAGTACATCAGAATCAGACAATAAAAAAATATATCAATGGAGTTCTTACTAAAACACAACCTATTTCTGGTAGTGAAAATTCTTTGTCGGGTATTTCACTAAGCAATCTAAATCTCACATCTTATCAGATATATGATTACCCGTTTGCTGAAGGAGAGATTAAAACATTCTTTACAGAATGGAAAAACTCTTCTGTTAAACTGGCAAAGCCATTCTTCCAATTAAAGCCGAAAGCCATCAGTCCTCAAATGGTTCAAATGTCTGCAGGTAATACAGCACCTGGAGTACAATACTGGTTTGAAGAGACTGGTACTAAAAAAGCCAGTGGCTGGCTGGATGACCCTGTGTATATGGTATATGGGTTACAACCTAACCAGAAATATAACTACACAGTGAAAGTACGGGATGCGTTTGGCAATGTATCATTGGCGTCAGATCCTGTTTCTGTAAATACGATGACTAACCAATTTATCATTAAACAGGATGTATTTGAGACGGAGAAAGATTTTCTGAAAGAAGGAGTTAATACTACTATATGGGATGGATATATAGGAAAGAACTTGGATGAGACTGCTTTGGCTATTACTAGTAAAGCCGATCACTTACATTTGGAATCAAGTGACTCCAGATGGGATGAAACAACTCCTAAGGGGCCATTTCTATATAAGAATGTGACTGGAGACTTTGTGGTACAAGTAGAGATTGTCGATGTGAGTGGATTAAAAGAGAAAAAAGCAAATGGAGCCAATGATGTAGGACTTATGGTCCGCTTACCTCAAGAAGACAGAAAGACTGGAGAAAGTCTGATTCAGAGCAGTATTTTTCCGGGGTGGGGAGTAGGAAATATGGTTACCAACCTTTCTGTTAAAGGACGAGAACAAACCAACAATCAGTCTGCCTGGGAATTTGACCAATATTTACAGATACAACGTATGGGGGACTCCTTTTATCTGCGTAGTAGTAAGGACGGTATTCTATGGAAGGATTTACCTGGGAGCCCAATACAACGTCCTGACTGGACTGGTAAGTCAGTTCAGGTTGGTTTATATCAGGCTACCTATGGAAAAAGGCAGGGATATGGGGAATTCCAGAAGTTTGAATTAATCATTCCTGTTAAGATTTCACGATAAGTAAAAATGACATATATATAACAGGATAGTCCATTCAACTGCCTTGTTTTTATATGTATGTTTATTTTTCATATTTTTTCAAAAACGTAAGTCGCTGGCTTACCTGCCTGATCCATTCTCGCGCCATAAGTTCATGTCCGGGTACTGTAGGGTGTATACCATCCCAGATCCAGTAATCTAGAGGCGCCCGCTTAACTGCCTGATCGAATACAGGCTGGAAGTTTACAAGAACTGCCTGATATTCATTGGCCAGCTTTTCCACTACTTTTTGCCGGGCCAGAACATCTTCATGCCATCGTATCCATTGTTCTTTTACTTTTTTGAGAGGTAGTACAAATGGAGAGCATAGTACAAAAATAACATCCGGAAATTTCTCTTTCGTTTGGGTTAGTAACATACGATATATACTCTCAAATTTATCTATCGTAATGCCTGGTTTCTGGCCAATTGCTGCATAGCTATCATTGATCCCTATTAGAATGCTGAGTACATCTGGCTGTAGATCCAATGTATCAGTTTGCCAGCGGAGGGCTAGATCTGCTACTGTATTGCCACTAATACCTCTATTGAAAAATAGCAGATTTTTGTCTGGAAAATCGGCCCCTACACGACTGGCAACCGAAAAAGCATACCCATGTCCCATGATATGATTAGGATCATCATTACGGCCACGATTGCCATCTGTAATCGAGTCTCCCTGAAATAGTATAACTAATCCTTTTTTAGGAGGTATATGTCTAAATGCGTTTTCAGATGCGAGAGAAATAGGCGAAAGGCCAGAGGTTAAACTTACTCCTGCAAAGGTTATTTTCTTAAGAAAGCTTCTTCTTGTATTGGTTGAAGTGGTACTAGTTATATCCATAAAGGTAGATTTTCTCTTGAGACAGAATCCTGAAATGTATTTTTATTCTTTATCTGCTTGGCAAACTTGTGTATACATATCATCAAAATCTTTATTTTTAAGTTCTACTGCCAGCTTGGAATGCTTTTCTTCTATACCTTTCAGTAAATGAATACAAAGTTGAATAGAATCCTCATCCAGATCTCCTAAAACCATCTCGCTGGCTTTTGAAGCATACTCATAGCAATCTGCCAGTGTTTTCTTTCCTTTCTCTGATAAACTAATAAGTTTAGCTCTTCCATCTCTTTCATCTGCACGTTCCTGAATCAGGTGTTCTTTCTGTAGGCGTGTTATAGCTTCCATGCCTGTTGTATATTCCATCAACAAATAATTGATCAGTTCTGTTTTACGTACTTCACCTAAAAATGCGAGCCCGTTAAGAAAATAAAACAAGTCAGGAGAGGGTAAATTTGTCTTGTTCATTGCTGCCTTGTGATAAAGGCTAAATGCACTGGTTATACGCCCTAGCGTTTTAAGCAGCAACCCTCTGCTTTGAACACCTGCTGGGTGGGATTGTTTATTTTGAGAAAGGTAGAATCTGCAAAAGTCATCCAGATTTGAATTTGGGTGCTTCTGTTCAAATGCGTCCCAGGCTATTAGAAGTTGTACTGCTTTATTCATATTACTAAAGATATATCGAAAACGATGTAAATATACAAAATAAATAGTGAAACTATTGTATTTTATATCTAAATGGATGTATATTTGTGTGTTATACATCTATTTAGATATAAATATGAGCCGTAAACTAATTTTTGGTATTTATCCGGGTGGGACTTCCGGTACAGAAGCAGGATTAACTATAGCAAAGCCAGATAATGCTATTCTAGTAAATGATGCTTTGGCAAAGTTGCAGGGTAGTCATTCTCTGTTTTTGGTAAGATGTTATACTAGCTTTGGTAGTGCTAATGAATGGACTCCAGCAAATCCCCTACAATATGTTAATAATGGAAGGAAGATGGATTTAGTAGTAGGATACCAATCCAAGGACGGTGATGTAGAGGGATGGATAGATTTTATAAGAAATATAATTAACCAGTATGGGAGATATTTAGCAAAAGTGCAGATTACAGAAGAGCCGAATCTGCACAATATCCCTGTTGTAGATGGGGACTATCCTAGAGTCAGGGAAGCGGTGGTTGAGGGGGTAATTGCTGCAAAAGAAGTAATTCGAAAAATAGGATTAAGTATTGAGGTTGGCTTTAATGCTGTTCCAACATTCGATCCTGCAAATGATTTTTGGAGAGAGATTGGCCGATTAGCTACACCTGCATTTTATGAATCGCTGGATTATGTGGGATTAGATTTCTTTCCGGATGTATTCCGTCCTGTGGCTCTCGATGAATTGAAAGAGGCTGTTTGGTTTGTATTGAATCATTTCAGGTATACCAGTATGGCAGAGGCAAATATTCCATTTACAATACCTATACATATTACTGAGAATGGATGGGCAACTTCTCCTGAACGTTCAGCAGAGAAACAGGCAAAGGTACTTGAATGTGTGATACGGGCGATTCATGAATACCAGATAGAAATGAATGTGACGCATTATGAGTTGTTTGGCCTCCGAGATGCAGATTCTCAGAACCCTAACATATTTCATCAGTTTGGTATTATGCAGGATGACTATTTACCAAAACCTGCCTTTGCTATGTATCAAAGACTTATAGCCGAATTGGGCAATAGAGATATTTCTTTGTGATAAGCATACTTGCCAGATAATTGTGTCTGACAAGTATACAGGCTGAGTTATGTAGTTGGACTCTGGTTAAATTTATCCAGCAGATAGGTATAAAAGTGATCTTTGTTAACTCCTGTCGCAATCGTAACCCACTGTCCGGAACCTGGTTTTCTATAAGTTCTACCCGCACCTGGTCCGGAAGATAAAATGTCTATTTCAATAGTTTCTGTAGTAAAGGCTTCCGGAATAGCCAGATAGCTGGTCGCTAATACATCCCACATAAAATAAGTATAGTCATAAGATGGGATGGTATCTATGGTAGTTGCCCAGAATTGTCCAGCCAGGTCTGAATAAAAGTGATTGGATTGTAATGCCAGACGTTTCAAAAAATCAAATGTTACAGGAACTGCATTCGTTGCATCCAATGGAATAAATGTAAGCGGCAAAGAATATTGCAGAAGCTTGGCAGAAGAAATAGGGTCCCAGAATACATTCCATTCGGCTGTTCCATCATGGTTAAAGGTTCTTACGTTTCCAACCACATCTATTGCTCCTGCCATCCATACTACACTACCTATTTTTTGTGCCAGAGATGGCTCTTGCGCCAGTACCTGGACTAAGTTGGTACAAGGACCTGTCAGCAATATGCTTACAGGAGCTTCTGCCTCTTTTAACTTTTGAGTGAGCAATACCTGGCTTGATACAACTGTAGATACAGAAGCCGTGGTATCAATATTGATAAGTAAAGGAAGCGCATTTAATATTTTGGGTCTGGCCCTCCACTCTGAAGGAAATGCATTAATACCATGTAAATTGCCCAAGCCAACAGGTATATCTAATCTACCTGCTTTTGACAATAGTTTTAATGTAGTTTCTACTGCATTTTCTCCATAACAATCTGCAGGTGTGATAGAAACCCCTATTAGGTCAACATGATCCATCAAAAGTAGTAATACCATAGATAGAAAATCATCAGCAGAGCCATCGTGATCTAATAGAACAGAAATTTTAGCAGAAGTTGTCATGCTCATTGAATAAGTTGGTTCGTAAAGTGGAATGGTATATCAATTAGTAATAGGCAGACGTAAATAACTTAGCTAAATAGGAAAAATAATTGATAGTATTCTTATCTTTTTCTATCTGTGGATCTGTATAAGGTTAATTGTAGATTCTCTTTTCTCTAAAAAATAAAATCGCCTTACCGATAATCCTTAAGTAAAGGGTGTTCCTGTATTTTCTATTGCAATTATTCTATAGATTATAGTATTTATTACTTGGCTGTAGAGAATAGCTATCTGAATAAGATCTAAATTCTATTAAGGCAGATTATTTATATACTATAAAGTTTGAGGTAAGATTTTATATGAATAAGAGGTTATTATTTATATAGAAAATATGAAATTGAAACATGAAAGAGTCTAATCTCTTTGTTGTACAGACAAATTAAGTAAATTTGCTAACAGTAACTGTTGGTATAGTAGTCCAAATGCAGTTGTTTTTTAAGTCACACTATCTTTCCTCGCTGTTACTATGATTATTATGCAGAAAATGACAATCCATCCGGGGCTGATCATAAAAAGTTATTTAACTCAGGGACAGATTTCTTCATCGTTCGCAGCTCAGAAAATGGGTATGCACGCAAGTCAGTTTTGTGATATACTGAATGGGAAGAGAGATTTGAATAGCCGTGTTGCCTTATTATTGGAACAGGAGTTCGGTTATTCGGCACGAGAGTTAATGCATTTGCAGGCTGAATATGATCTGGAAAAAGAACGGAACCTGTTGACTAAGCAGGGATTATTACCGTAACTTCATCTTTGTTTAAAAGAGAACCCTCCCTTATCCAGTCATATTGATCGGATAAGGGAGGATATAAATTTTGGGGATTATTTTAATTCTTTGATTTTAATATTTCTTAGATAGATAGGTGCTCCTGCATGTTTACCTTGAAAACCAATATGGCCTTTTAGTGGTAGTTCTGCCAGCGGATTGCTTAACCAGGATGGGATTTCGCTGCCATCTGGATTGGTTTTACCAGAAGTGAATTTGCTCATATCACATTCATTTACCAGTTCTCCATTTAATACTACCCAGATTTTTCTCTCCACACAGGTTACCGTATAGTGATTCCACTCACCTGCTTTCTTCACTGCTTTTTTGCTTGCTGCCTGGTGCCCAAATACAGCTCCACATTGCCAGTTGGCAGGGGCTTTAGACCATTGTTCTGAATAATCATCTGCTATTTGTATTTCTACGGAATTTGGTATCCAGTCTTCCAGATTACTGGTGTGCACAATTACTCCACTGTTAGTTCCGTCTGCATTTTTAAATTCGAGATCCAGTATAAAGTTCTCATACATATTTTTGCTCCAAAGGGCCTGATCTTCCGTTGCAGTAAATACTCCTTCTGATACACTCCATATTCCTTTAGGATAAATAGCATTGGAAAGGTCTGCTGTAAACAGATCATGCCAGCCTTTTTGAGTGATATTTGGATGTTTGGTGTAGGCTTTCTGCGCAAATGAGGTGTACACACTACATAGAATAAGAACAATAAGAAAGCTTTTTTTCATGAAAGTAAAGTAGAAATTAAGTTAGTGCAACAAAAATAGAACTCCTTTTACTATTTGAGAAAAGAGTTTACACTTTTGTATATAGCTTTTTAATTTTTGGCACTATTCCTGTGTAGACTTATATAATTTATTGAGGTATTGGCGATTTAAGTAGGTATTTGGTTTTTTATAGCGATCTGAGAAGAGATTCGAAGTGATTTTGGATTCACAAATAAGTAAATAAATGCAGCAATAATAATTACCTGAAAGTTGCTTGAGTATTTGTTTGGCAAGTTTGAGAGCTGAAGGAGAAAATACTATAAATAGGGATAATGCTAATAAAAAATATAATATTCTCTGAATAATTCTCCTATTTGATGTATCTTTCGGGGAAATAGGAAATTTTTTTGTTAACATCTTCTCTACCTTTTCAGATGAGGCAGGTAAGATTAACAAAAAAGGATATTTCTGTTACGAAAGACATTTTTGGAGTGTCTGAACAAGGCCTATATAAAACCAATCTCTTTATTACAACTCCTAAACAATGAAAAGAAGAGCAGCCCTGAAAAATGTGGCAGTGGCTTTTGGCGGACTGGTAAGCCTTCCTGCCTGGGCCGAAAATTGGAACGAAAGATCTGTATCCCTTAGTTCATCGTATTTTTCTCCTAAAGAAAGTGTGTTACTGGCGGAAGTTGCCGAGACAATCATCCCGGTTACAGATACGCCTGGTGCAAAAGAATTGGGCGTACACAATTTTATTCAGAAGATCGTAGCCGATTGTATGGATAAGAAGAACCAGGAATTTTTCGCCAGTGGTTTGGCTGCTGTAGATACAGCGGCGCAAAAGAAGTTTACCAAGTCATTTGCTTCCTGTGATACCGGACAACGAATCAGTGTATTAAACGAAATGGAAGCCAGCCCTGATCAGAAGGGTTTTTATTCAATGGTAAAAGGGCTGACCATTCGTGGATATCTGACTTCTGAATATGTGATGACTAATCTTACCCACTATGAAATGGTTCCCGGTCATTATTATGGCTGTGTTCCTGTTTCTCCTAAAAAATAATCTACCAAAGAAATGGCAAATATCGCAATAGATGCAATAAAAGAAGTTACCTACGATGCTATTGTAATCGGATCAGGTATTAGTGGTGGCTGGGCTGCAAAAGAACTAACAGGTAAAGGGCTTCGGACACTGGTATTGGAACGTGGAAGAGATGTAAAACATATAGTGGATTATCCTACTACAGTGACTAATCCATGGGAATTTGAGCACAGAGGACAATTGCCTCTTGAAATTCGTGAACAGAATCCTATTGTGAGTAAGTGTTACGCTTTTTATGAGGGTACTACACACTTTTTTGTAAAAGATGCTGAACATCCGTATGTACAGGAAAAACCGTTTGACTGGATAAGAGGCTATCAGGTAGGAGGGAAGTCTTTGCTTTGGGCTCGCCAAACACAACGGTGGAGTGACTTTGACTTTGAAGGCCCGGCTCGGGATGGATTTGCTGTAGACTGGCCTATCCGATATGCTGATCTGGCTCCCTGGTATAGTTATGTAGAGAAGTTTGCAGGTATCAGTGGAAACAAAGATGGATTGGCTACATTACCGGATGGCGAGTTCTTACCTCCTCATGAGTGGAACTGTGTAGAAAGCTATTTTCAGAAGCAGGTGGCTGGCCATTATAAGGATCGTCATGTAATTATGGGACGTGCGGCTCATATTACCAAGCCTCAACCTATTCACTTTCAACAAGGTCGTGCTCAATGCCAGCATCGTACCATTTGTGAACGTGGTTGTCCGTATGGCGGGTATTTTAGCAGCAATGCTTCAACTATTCCGTGGGCTGCTAAAACTGGTAAAATGACACTACGCCCTAATTCAGTAGTGCATTCCATTATCTATGATGAGAAAAAAGGCAAAGCGGTAGGAGTAAGAGTAGTAGATGCTACTACTCATAAAATGATGGAGTTTTATGCACGTATTATCTTTGTGAATGCTGCTGCATTAAACACCAACCTGGTTTTATTAAACTCTACTTCCAGTCGTTTTCCTAATGGATTAGGCAACGATAGTGGTGTATTAGGAAAATATGTAGCCTTCCACAATTACAGAGCACGTATCTCTGGCGAATATGATGGAATGCTGGAATCTACTACAGATGGTCGTCGCCCAAATAGCCCTTATATACCACGGTTCCGGAATGTATATAAACAGGAGATGGACTTTCTGCGTGGATATGCGGCAGGATTTAGTGCCGGACGTATGAGTCATACCAATCAGGATGGGATTGGTGCAAGCCTGAAAGCGAATCTGGTGAAACCTATTCTGGATGGATGGTATGTAGGCTCTCACATGATGGGAGAAACCATTCCAAAAGAAAGCAATTTTGTGGCACTAGATGGCAATCTGAAAGACCCATTTGGCATTCCTCAATTGCGTATTTCTGTAGGATATGATGACAATGATGATAAAATGGTGAAAGATTATATTGAGCAGATGACGGAGATGTTTACCATTGCTGGTTTCAAAAACATCAAAGCTACAGACTCCAAACAAGCTGCAGGATTGGATATTCATGAAATGGGAGGTGTGCGTATGGGAAAAGATCCTAAAACGTCTATCCTGAACAAATGGAACCAAATACATGCCTGTAAGAACGTATTTGTAACAGATGGAGCTTGTATGACTTCTACTTCCACACAAAATCCATCATTGACCTATATGGCTATGACTGCCCGTGCTGCTGACTATGCCGTAAAAGAAATGAAAAAAGGTACTATATAAGATAAATGTAAAATCCTTAACAAAGCGTCCTGCCAGTACTATAGTACTGGCAGGACGCTTTGTTTTATCTGTTTTTTCGTATAAGTTCCAGATGTATTTTTTTCTTGATCACAACTTTGTTTCGATCTCTTCTTCTCATCATTTACATAAATTTTATTCATGAAAGGAAAATATCAGAATTCTGATAATGCTTCTGAAATAGTAGCTTAGTGACTCCATCTCTGGATTATCAAAATTTCAGTCGTCTTGTCCGTTGAACAGAACTTTGCTCAACTACTTTTATGACCAGAATGTTTTTTGTATAAGCGCCTTGGTTGAAAAGTAAAGAAGTATTTTAACAAGATAGTTTGTTGGTCAGATAAAGGATGGATTCGTCCTTCTACTTGCCGGTTCGATAACAGATTCTCATTCCATACAAGGTAGAGATCGTGCCCATCTCCAAAATTATATCGGAAGCGGGCATTGGTAAAGAACTTTTGTTCATTGCTATTGTATTGAATATTTAGACTCGCTGAAAAATGAAGATCTAGAGCATAACTAACTTTCAATCTTCCAATGTGAATGGTATTGTATAAATCTTTATCTGGAAAACGAAGGTAGGTAAGATCATATCCTGTCTGTATCTCCAGATGTTTGCCCATGCTGAAAATAGGGCTGAAGCTGAAGAAAAATTTACGACCCCCATAAAAGCTACCTTCTCCTATTCCAACTGGTAACCTAATCTTATGGGCAAGTGGAGGTAAAATAAGCAAAGATGCTGAGGAGAAGTTATAACGCCCTGGTACAATAACTACCTTTTTGCCAAACTCTAATGTGTCTGTAAGATACTCGTAATAGGTTACAACAGATACATTCCAACTGGTTCCCAGAAATGTATTGGCATTCCATGACATTCCTGCTGTAAGACTTTCTAATTTCCCTGTTTGTGCATTCCAGTAGCTATTACCTTGAGCCAGTGTCCATCTCTGGTACTGGAACAGACCTTTTCGACCCTTGGAAAACTTGCCAAAATGAAGTGCACCAGCTATTGCGTGAAAGTTCGTTCGATCTACAAATCCAACTTCCGGATTAAAGTCTTTTCCTGAGAATATATAATTGAGACGGTGTATCCATCCTGTTCTCTTCCGATTTTCCCACAGTACAGATAATCGACTTTGGCCTATGGCATTTGCTTTTGATTTACCTGAAGTATAGGTTACTGTATTAGCCAGTGAAAATAAGAGATACTGATTTTTGACAATGTTGAGCAGTGCATCTGCTCCATAGGTATAATTCTGTTCTTTGGCACTAATACGACTGGTAAACATCATTCCTGCAAAGCTTCGATCATTTACTACTTTATGTCTGAGGCGAAATACACCAAAATTCTCTGTAGCTGATGTGTTGGCAGCCTCTGAGGAAGAAGATGTTGATTGCATTGTCAATAAACCAATATCTGTTCGAGTTCCTAACTTGCCTGTAAGACGAAGGCCGCCATAAATTTGAGTAAGCTTACCATCATCGATTCCAATGCGTCTGCTGTAAAATAATTGGCTTGCATCACCCAGATTAAATTCAAATAACCCTGCTTGTTCCTGAAAGAATAACCGTCGTTCGGGAAAGAAAAGGCTAAACCGACTTAGGTTTACCTGTTGTATATCTGCTTCCGCCTGGGCAAAGTCTGGATTAATAGTTGCATCAAGTGTCAGATAAGGCGAAACTCCAATTTTAGCATCAAGGCCAAGTTGTATAGTATTTTTTCGATCTGGTATAAAGTTATTTTTATTTTCATGCCATAGTTGTTGTCGGGAGGTACTTGTAGCTATGTATGGAGTGAGCAGAAAAAGAGAAGGATGGGGGAGATCCTTAAATAGGACGGGTTGTTTAACAGATGGTTTGGTAATCGCATCAATGACATTGCGTGAAATCGCAGGAAATTGATGATATTCCTGTATGTATTGAATGGCACGAGTAGCACTAATAGCCATTTTTACTTCCCCATTGGCTCCTTCACGAAAACGAAGATTATATAAAGGAATCTTTAATTCAAAGAACCAACCTTCTTTGTTTATTACTGTTTTTGCTTCCCAAATCATATTATAGGCACTGTTAAACGTACTGCTTCCCAGTTCGATTGCGTCATTTGAAACCGCCATATCATAGCGACTCCCCAAGGGATAAATAGAAAAAACGAGTGCATTCTGATGGTCGAAGCGAGAGTCAAACTGAATAGTTACCCAGTCATCTCCACGCCAGCCATCACGTGTTAATGTACGGGCTACAATGGTGCTGGAGTCTTTGGTGTAACATCTGCCAGCAACATAGACAAACTGGTTGTCGTGTGTAATAAGCAGTTCTGTTTTTTCAGTTGGCGAAGTACCCCATACAGGTTCAAACACTACAAATGGAAAGGGAGGAATAGTTTGCCAGGCAGCTTCATCACTGAGACCATCCAGTATAATGGATCCTTCCAGTTTTTGAATCTCTAAAGGAGGTTTACTAAAATAGGTTGTGTCCTGAGCATATAATACTCCTGTGAACCCTATTAGAAGGAGTGTAAGCAGATAAGTTGTAGTATGCATTGTTTTACCGTTTTTCAGCAAAAGAATGCGTCATTTATGGCTCTGAAAAATCAGACAGGGAGAGAGGTTGCAATTACAGGGTATTCGGTGAAGTGGTTTTATAACGACGGCTCATGCGAAGCTGATCACCGGTGGTTAGGGTGACTAGTGCATCTCCACTGGACTGGGCCTGTATTTTATGAACATACTTGCGATTGACAATTATAGAACGATGTATTCGTTGAAAATCGACAGGATCAAGTTGTGTTTCCAGTGATCGAAGAGATTGGTAATTGACAAATTTTCCAAGTTCGGACACAAATGTTACAGTGTTGTTGTCAGACTCTATCCAGAATATCTTCTGTGTAGGTATATGTGTGGTGACAGATCCATTTTTGACAGAAACGGTAGTTATAAAGGAAATGTTTTCAGAATAGGATTCTTCAGATTGAAAATTTATGGAAGAAGTTGTATCATAAGATGATTGAAATTGCAATGACATGTAGGTAAGTCCAACTATACACCAATAGCAAACGAAGTTAATCAGGATGTTATTTTGAAGTACATTAAATGTCCAACTTGTTTGATTGTCTGTGCACCCAAAGACTAAGCATAAAAATGCATTGATACTAAATCGCACAAAAATCTGATTGATAATGCATACCACAAGACCTGCCAGCAGACTTTTTACCCAAAGGAATTGTTTGCTAAAGTAGCGTTGGGTTTGTTTGCTAAGGAAGGGTATTGCTAGAGCCCAAAAGATCATACCACTAAGCCAGGTAACAAAGGTTCTGACTGTGCAGATATCACCTATTTTTACCTGAAAGATATACGCAAGTCCAGCAGAGAGAGACAAAAGAATGGCAATGATTCCCAGACAATTACGGGATATAATATTTGAAGGAACCAAGTGACTGTTTGCTAACATTGGCTGAATATAGAGTAGAACAAGGTAAAAGGAATACCCTTCAAAATAATAGAAAATAGTACTGGATTTTTGGAAAAATGAACAAACGGTGCAAACACAGGATGAGGAATAAATGGAGTGTCTGATCTCCAGATAATAGAATTATGAGGGAGCGGTTATTCAATAAAATGTAAGAAGTATTCTAACTTATTTATTTTATAACAAAAATAAATAAGTTAGAATACCTGTAAAAGAGAAAATGTCTACCCTATCACAAGGTAGAAGGACATATATAACTAGTCTTAGGTATGTTGGTTTGTGCAATGGCTTTAAATCCACCAGCCACATCAATGACCTGGTCATATCCTCTGGCTTTGAGAATCGAAGCAGCAATCATAGACCGATATCCTCCTGCACAATGAATATAAACGGGCTCTGCTTTGGAAAACTCAGCCATATGTTCACTCAGATAGGCTAACGGTACATTCTCCGCTCCTTCCATATGCTCTGCTTCATATTCACTTTGCTTACGCACATCTTTTACCTGTAAGTTACCGTTCTGAAAGCGGGAAGCAAATTCATCGGCAGAGATTGATTCAATCTGATCGATTTCTTTTCCAGCATCTTTCCATGCCTGTATTCCTCCCTGCAAATATCCCAATGTATGATCATACCCTACTCTGGACAAACGAGTAACCACTTCTTCTTCTCTGCCTGCTTCCACTACCAGCACAATGGGTTGATTGATGTCAGTGATCAATGTGCCTACCCAGGGCGCAAAATCGCCATCAATGCCAATGTTGATCGAATTGGGGATGAAATCGTCTTTGAATACCTGAGGCTTTCGGGTATCGAGAATCAAAGCATGCTGTTCGTTGACGACTAGTTCGAATGTATCTGCATTCAGAGGAGTCAATCCTCGCGATACAACCTTTTCTACACTTTCATACCCTTCTTTATTAAGCTGCACATTCTGTGGGAAATAGTAAGGAGGAGGCAATAATCCATCGGTTACTTCTTTGATAAACTGCTCCTTGTTAGTAGCTTTCAGAGCATAGTTGGTTTGTTTCTGATGGCCCAGCGTATCGGAAGTTTCCTTACTCATATTCTTACCACAGGCACTGCCTGCTCCATGGGCTGGATAGACAATCACGTCATCAGGTAAAGGCATCAGTTTAGTGTGTAATGAATCATACAGATACCCAGCCAGATCTTCCATGGTCAAACTTGATTTCTGAGCCAGATCCGGGCGTCCTACATCCCCAATAAAAAGGGTATCTCCGGTAAAGACTGCCTGATAGTTGCCTTGAGCATCAATCAACAGAAAACAGCTCGATTCCAAGGTATGTCCAGGGGTGTGAAGGACACGAATGGTCAGTTCTCCGAGTTGAAACTGTTGATTATCTTTAGCAATGACGGCTTCAAAAGCAGGATTGGCATTAGGTCCATAGATGATAGAAGCTCCGGTTTGTTTGGCCAGATCCAGGTGACCGGAAACGAAGTCTGCATGAAAGTGAGTTTCAAAGATGTATTTGATGGTAGCTCCGTTGCGTTTGGCTCGTTGCAGATAGGGTTGCACCTCCCGCAAGGGATCGATTACAGCCGCTTCTCCCTTGCTTTCGATGTAGTAAGCTCCCTGGGCTAAACATCCTGTATAGATTTGTTCTATTAGCATGGTTAGGTTTTGTTTGATGAAGAATGACACATTTGGATATCTATAAATACTATGACCGAAATACTCTCAAGCCATAGATAGCTACTCTCAAATTGGTTTATCGTTTACTAAAAGTCGTTATGATTCTATGATTGTAAGACTGTTTATGTAGTAATTATCATTATTTCAGAAATAACTCTTTTACAATTATATAAAGACCCATTACTAACACAAACCAGCCAAAAGCAGGTTTAAGCTGTGTACCACTAATTTTAAAAGAAAGCCGGCTCCCAATCAGAATTCCAACCAGTGAAATAGCTGAGAATACAAGTAAAAATTTCCAGTCAATTACATCGCCCCAATGAAGACTGCCTATAAAACCAACTAATGCATTTAATGCAATAATAACCAGAGAGGTTCCAATAGCTTGTTTCATGGATAGATGCGTTAACAAAACCAGAGCAGGTACAATAAGAAATCCACCACCTGCACCGACCAAACCTGTTATTCCACCTACCAGTATCCCTTCCAATATAATTACTGGATAACGCAAAGATGCCTCTTCCTGTTCCTCTTTTTGCAATAGCCTTGGTTTATGTATCATAGAATAAGAAGCTAGTAGCATAACTATAGCAAAGAATATGAGTAGAAAAATAGATTTTGTTACTATAAAGTGACCTATAGTTCCCAATGTTTCAGGGATCAGTGGTACTATTAGATGTCTGGTAGTATAAACACTCAAAAGAGAGGGAATACCAAACAGCACTACAGCTCGCCAATGAATATTGCCACGCGAAATATGACTAAATGAACCTATCAGACTGGTTAAGCCAACAATGAATAATGAATAAGAAGTTGCTACAACACTGTCTATGGCAAAAAGATATACTAGAATAGGAACAGTGAGAATCGATCCTCCCCCTCCAATCAATCCAAGAGACATTCCCATTAATAAAGCACCCAAATAACCAATGGTTTCCATGCTTATACAGCAATATAGTATCAATTAAAAAATAGACAGTATTATCTACACTAATTTTATAGAGATTATCGATTATATGAAGAAGTTTTCATATACTAAAGCAAAAAAACAGCTGTTTTTATAGCTGTTCTTTCGCTTTACAGATTACCTACAGAGAACAATCACAATTTTCAATACAAGCAATCAATTTCAGTATGTCCTTATTTTTAAGAGAATAATAGACATTCTGCCCTTCTTTTACATGGTGAAGAATTCCTCGTTGTTTCAGTACAATCAAGTGGTGAGATAAAAGTGATTGCTCACAGTCCAGAATCTCACACATGTCATTCACACTCATACGTTCCTGTGTGCCTAATAAATCGATCACTGCCAGACGTGTAGGATGCGCAACTGTTTTCAGAATGGTTGCCACTTTTTCCAGTCTTTCTCTATTGATCTGAATAGTTGGTTTCATCTGTGCCATAATAGTCTAGACAACTTCTTTAGCACAAAGGTATATAGTAAAGTGTATATGAAGAAACATTCATGTATATTTTATGAGAGATGGTTGTTGGCATAGTCTTTTATGTATAGTAGGCTAGAGAGTGATCGAGTTTTATAAAACAAAGAACGACTATGGCAGCAATTATTATTATTCTCTCTATACTCACTGTAGGTGTATATATAATAAACGTTAGTTTATTGTCCCACAAAGACAACTATAATCAATCAGATTTTAAAACATATTGGAATGGAATGCGGGAAAAGCAAGGCCGCTACACTACTGCTACTCGCAGAAGATAATACCCACAAAGAAATAAATATGGTAGAGGGGAATACTGGCAGTTTGACTCTTGTTAAAAGAGAGTCAACTGCCAGTTTTGTTTCCAGCGAGATTGAGTTGATAATTTTATAATGCCTTCTTTATAAGGCAGTTGCTGATTTGTTGATACAGGGTCTGCTATACCACACCAGGGTTCCAAGCACACAAAGTTCGCGTCTTTAGCTCCCCAGATTCCAAAGAAAGGAAATCCCTCAAATGCTATTTCCAGCCCATGTTCCGTTTTAGCAGAAAGTAACGATATGCGGGATGACTGCAAATGCTTGAATACCAGAGCATCTTTGTAGAATAAAGATTTTTTCAGAGGTAATGCATCAGTCTCTCCTAAAAATGGTTCGGGTCTGTCTTCTATTAAACCGTCAGCTGTGATAGGCCACACATTTAACATCTCTGTTTTTTCAAATTGCAGAAAATAATCCTCATATGTAGTGTCAGGAACCAAAGGGACATTAAAAGCGGGATGGCCTCCCACAGAAAAATACAGATCTTCACTTGCTGGGTTTACAACCTCATATGTAACAAGTACACGATTATCCTGAAGTTGATAGTGTATTAGAAACTCGAATACAAAAGGGTATATTTCCAATGACTCCATATCAGAAGTCAACGCGAACGTAATGGCATCTTCCTGTTGTTGGGATACAATAAAAGAACGATCTCTGGCAAACCCATGACGGGAGAGATGATATGCTTTATTATTAAAGTAGTAAGTGTTTTGTTTGAGTGTACCTACTATCGGAAACAATACAGGCGACTTTTTGGCCCAGTAGGCAGGATCTGCCTGCCACAGGTATTCCAGTTTATATTGTTTATGAAAAATACTGCTTAGCTCGGCACCTTTGGGATTAATAGTTATTTTGAGTAACTCATTTTCAATTGTATACATAGATAGTTAGTATTAGTGATAAAGACAGATTGGCGCTAAAAATAAGTAAATCTTTGAGCATCTATGCCACCTAACTGTATTTTTAACCACAATGAAGTGGATTTTTCAAGGTACGGCATATGAAGGGTATGTTTTTTTAATTGGTCTACAGACTGTACCTTTGCAGAATATTTGTGTCCTTCTCTTATTTGACTTTTATTTCCATTCCTGATTGTGAGTCGCTCTTTACTTTGGATTAAACGACTATTTCTTTATGGCGGTAGTACACTAATAGGATTAGCCGTACTGCTAACTATAATTATACAGGTTTATCAGGATGATATTATTCAGAAAATTATTGTAGAGGTTAACAAGGGTCTGAAAACCAGAGTTGAAATTGCGAAGATAGAAGTGTCTCTCTGGCAAAATTTTCCCCATCTTTCTATTGTTTGTCAGAATATTCGTATACAAGGATCTCTGCCTGCCCGTTCTCAACAACTGGCTCAGGCAGGAAACTTATCCTTTTTGTTTAGTTTAAGTAACTTGTTTGGAGATGATCTGGCTATAGACCAGATTATACTTCAGGATGCAGACGTACAGTTATATACAAATGCAAAAGAGGAAGTGAACTATGATATTGTTAAGTCTTCTTCTGATAAACAGTCTTCCTCTTCCAACGATGTACAATTTGATCTGAGACGTATTCGTCTTCAAAATGTGAAGTTCTCATATATAGACCAAAGTATAGCACAGGATCACAGGTTTCTTATCCAGAAAACAGATGCCCGTTTATTTGTAAAAAATGAAGATTATCTGATTTATCTTAAAGGAGATCTGCAAAGTCAGTACGTACGGACTGGAAAAGACGCTTATTTTGTAAATAAACAGTTACATCTTAACAGTGAGATGCAGTATGATTACAAAAAACGTAAACTTCTGATTCAGCCTTCACAAGTGTTTGTCAATTCTTCTGAGTTTCAGGTAATGGGTTATCATGCGGCCAAACCACACTCTTTTATTGATCTTCAGATTGAAGGAAAAAAGACAGATATACAAACTATAACCTCATTGCTACCTGAATCTATTTCTAAAACCTACGCATCTTATCAGAGTCAGGGTGAGATATACTTTAAAGGGTCTGTAATAGGATATATAGAAGGACGTTCTATCCCAAAAGTAGATGTGCAGTTTGGTTGTCGTAATGCATCTGTATATGAAACAAGGCTAAAGAAGCGAATAGAACAGGCAAACCTGACTGGTGCATATAGTAATGGAAATAAGCAAAACCGATCTTCTTCTTCACTAACACTGAAGAATATACACGGTAAACTGGATGGAAGATATTTCTCTGGAAATGTTTCACTGCAAAACTTCGATAATCCCCACCTGGCTTTTGATTTTAAAGGTGCCTTAGATGTAGGTGCAGTTACTGCATTTTTTCCTTATGGTATCAGGGATGGTTCCGGATTACTTACCGCTGATGTCAGATTTGAGGGAAATTTAAGTGATTTACGTAGCCAGTTACAGCGACGTTTTATCAGAACTTCCGGGACTATTCAGTTAAACAATGTGGCATTTACATTGACTCAGCGGCCGCTTCGTTTAACACAACTTACAGGTGATTTCTCCTTCAATCAGAGTGATCTGATTATTCAACATTTTTCGGGGTATGCTGGGAGCTCTGATTTCAAGTTAAAAGGTAGATTTGAAAATATCTTATCCTATTTGTTGCTGGATGATCAGGCACTAAGAATAGCTGCTGATCTGCAATCTGGATTATTGAATTTAGATGAACTACTTGCCGAAAATCCGGCAAAAGTTGCACAGTCTAATACTCAGTATCGTTTTCGACTTTCCCGCCAGTTAGATCTGGCATTGGCATATCAGGTAAATAAAATGCATCTTCGGCGTTTTCAGGCTCAGAATATACATGGAGATCTGGATGTGCATGACGGGATAGCCCGCAGTAAAGGTATACAGCTTCAGTTAGCCGATGGGACTATGAATCTGAGTATAGGTATGGATGCCAGAGAGCCGGAACAGGTACAACTGAGCACTAATGCAGAACTGAATAATATTCAGATTGATAAGGTCTTTTACATGTTTGAAGATTTTGGCCAGGATTTTATTCGGTCACAACATGTACGTGGGAAGGTAAATGCACATATACAAACATATCTGGTGTTAAATGAACATCTGATTTCTGACAACAAAAAACTGGTAGCAGAAGCCTTTACCACTATTAGGGAGGGGCAGTTGGTCAACTTTGAACCTATGCAAAAGTTGTCCCGATTCATTAAGGCAAGTGAACTGGCTAATCTGAGGTTTGGGGAGATGCAGAACAATATTCACATAGAAAAAGGGAATGTGTTTATTCCCTTAATGGAAATTAATTCCAACATCGCTAATATATCAGTACAGGGTACACATTCGTTTGATAATGTAATGGATTATCATTTACGTATACCTTTAAAAACATTTTTTCAAAAACGGAAGACAGTTGAAACATCTTCGCAGGCTTCTGGTGGCACCAATCTTTTTCTGCGTATTAATGGCACTGCCGATAATTATAAAATTGGGTATGATAGCAAAGCAATGCGGGACAAAATGAAATTAGACATGCAGGCCCGAACAACAACAGAAGAAAAGAGTAACACCCGCCAGAGTTTTCTGGCTCCAGCTAAACCTACTAAAGTTCCTCCTCCCAAACCTAAAGAGGAAGAATATTTTGATTTCTGATGGAATGTTTCTGAGTGATTAATTTTCAGGTTCTTACTGTTGATGTAAAAGATGAAATTTGACAAAACTGTCAGGTTACTGAAACTAAATTTGGCCATCAACCTGTGATATGATAGCTTTGCATACTATTCGAAAACTTTCGACCATTCAAAACCGTTTTTTTAAAGTCACATTTAATTTTCTCCAATGAACTTTGAAGTTCTGCTTACTACTGAAGGATTGGTCAGTCTGTTAACTCTGACAGCGTTAGAGATTGTACTAGGGATTGATAATATTATTTTTATTTCTATTCTGGCTGACCGTTTGCCTCGTGAAGAGCAAAAGAAAGCTCGGTCAACAGGTATTATACTGGCACTTTTTGTTCGTATCGCACTTCTTTTCGGCATATCCTGGCTGGTAAGTCTGAAAGACCCTATAATTACCTTATTAGGACACGGATTTAGTGGCAGAGATTTGATATTGTTATCAGGAGGATTATTTCTTCTGTATAAAAGTACAACCGAGATCCACGAAAAACTGGAGGGGGAGGAAGAAACCGTATCTGAAAGTAAGCGTAGGCTGAGTTTGGCTTCCGCTATAGTTCAGATTGTATTAATAGATATTGTTTTTTCATTCGATTCTATTCTTACCGCTGTTGGTTTGGTAGATCAGGTAATCATCATGGTTACTGCAGTTGTCATTGCATTAATCATTATGCTAATTTTCTCTGGTGCTATTGCCGACTTTGTGAATAAAAGGCCAACCATTAAAATGCTTGCTTTATCATTCCTTGTAATGATTGGCGTTTTACTGATTGCTGAATCTTTTGGGGCACATGTACCTAAGGGATATGTATACTTCTCTATGGCTTTTGCTTTAGGTGTTGAAATCCTGAATCTGCGTATGGCTAAGAAAAGCGGACGTCCTGTACGATTACACAGTCCGTACCGGCAAACAGCTCAAGAAGAGGAGGATAGCAGGGAGATGCCCAAAAAAGGTAAAGATCCAATTGAAGCAAAATAATATAAAAGATCCCTCTGAAAGTAAGTTTGGAGGGATCTTTTATATATGGGTAATTTTATTCCTCACTTTCAATTTTACCAATTTTGAACCGGAGTACTCCAAAAAGAGCTGATATATACGGATTTTTCTCTGTGAGCCAGCCATTGACACTCCGTGTCCCAAATCCAAATTCATAAGTGCCAAAGTCAAAGTTAATGCCAACTGGTACATTTATGCTATAGCCAGCTCCCGAGGTAACCCCAGTATTGATTCGAATAAAAGATACAGGTTTGTATCCAATGCCTATACCTGCATAGTATTCAGGCAGATTACCTGCTACATCATTTAAAGGAAGAGCAAAGTCAACTCCCATATCTATTTTTTCATTTGGCGAGAAACCTATTCCTGCACGGAGTTGTGTTGGCAACGAAGCCGTATAAGTACCTCCTGACTGATAAGTAAGCATCCCATCTCCTAAAACTGTAGCAGCCTGGCTAAAAATATTAAATGTTTGCATCCCATCAGATTGTATAGGTTGTAATGGTTGATCTTGTGCCTGTAACAAATTATTTTTCCATTTTATATTTCCTATATCTGTCACAGACAAACTGGCTTTCACTTTCTCTCCAATCTCTGCTGATAAACCAATATCAAATCCATGTCCTGCACCTGCGGGCTTGTAAAAAGGAAAGTTCCCTTTTTCTGAAACATAATTAAAGTTAGGATCATTTGTTGGCAGATCTCCATAATCAACGCCAAAGACAGCAGACATTGCATTGTAAGCCCGCAATTTACCATCCTGTGCAACAAAGTCCAGAACACCGATCCCTTGTACATACTTGTATCCTAGGCCAACTGCCAGTTTCCAGTCATCTTGGTCAAGTACAGTTACACCATATGCAAAATTCCATTCAGTAAATGCTGCAATTTGTAGCTTGCTTCCTGAAAATGCACTGGATACAAGAGGTTCATTGTCCAGTACCTTATCCTGAAAGGTTGGGTCCTGATAGATAGAAGCATTTTTTCCCAAAAAAAGGATTTCTGCAAATGTTTTGTTGAGGCCGATGTGAGTGAGTACTCTCTGTCTGTTACTAACCGCAACGCGACCAACTTTAGGTATTTGAATAGAGAAACCCCAAAGAGTTACATCTGTAGTTAAGTTGAGTGCATTTGTATTGGCAAAGGCATCTACAAACGATTGTCTTTCTTCAGATGTAGGAGTTTCATCAATAGCCGTAACAAACTTGTTGAGTTGAGACTGAGTCAATGACCTGGAGCCTAGACCTGCACCAAGTTCTCCAAATGAAAAGGCAATTTTATAAGTATGTTTGAGTCCGAGACTAGCAGGATTAATGCCGATACTTTGATAATCTCTGGTAAATGCATTTACAGCTCCACCATGAGTTGTAAATACGCTTTTTTCATTCTGAGCCCAAACAGTGACATGAGCAAAACTGAGAAAGATTACCGAAAGTAAAATTGATTTCATGGAAGAGGCAGTTAAAATGAGTGAGTAGTATTTGTTTTCTCTGCTCTGTAGGGTAAAGAAAGAGTACCTTTCTATTTTTGTCTGTGTTATTTTAAAAAGTAAACACAGATATAGAAAAGCAAAAGCCTCGCTTTGGGCGAGGCTTTTGAACACTTTAAAAGAGTGTGAGCACTATTGTGGGAACACAGGTTTTACATTCATGTTATAGAATATAAATGAATAGATATCTGCTGTAGTTTCAATATTCTTTTGTGTATTGGATGCTCCATGTCCTGAGTTTACATCTACACGAATAAGAACAGGAGCAGTTCCTTTTTGTTTTTCCTGTAGTGTAGCAGCATATTTAAACGAGTGAGCTGGTACTACCCGGTCATCATGATCTGCTGTTGTAATCAAGGTTGCCGGATAAGCTACTTCTTTTATATTATGGATAGGAGAGTAACCATATAATACTTTAAACTCTTCAGCATTGTCGGCAGAGCCATAATCTGCAATCCAGTTCCATCCAATCGTAAATTTGTGGAAGCGTAACATATCCATTACACCTACCTGAGGGATGGCAACTTTAAATAGGTCTGGTCTCTGATTAATTACCGCACCAACAAGCAAACCTCCATTTGAACCTCCCCGGATCGCCAGTTTTTCTTTTGATGTGTATTTTTCACTAATCAGATATTCCCCGGCACTGATAAAATCATCAAAAACATTTTGTTTTTTAAGCTTCATTCCTTGTTCATGCCACTTCTCTCCATATTCGCCGCCACCACGTAGATTAGCCTGTGCATACACGCCTCCCTGATCCAGGAAGGGGATTAAGAACGGACTGAATGATGGGTTAAGGGTTATATTAAAGCCACCATATCCATACAAAAGTGTCACATTGTTACCATCAAGTTTCATTCCTTTTTTATAGGTAATGAACATAGGTATTTTGGTATTGTCTTTACTGGGATAAAATACCTGTTTGGTCTCGTAATCTTCTGGATTAAATTGTATTTCTGGCTTTCTGAATACTTCACTCTTCTTAGTCGCAATATCATATTTGTAGATAGTGGGAGGGTAAGTAAAAGAAGTAAATGTGTAAAACACAAAAGTATCATCTTTGTCTCCTCCAAATCCACTTGCTGTACCAGGGCCAGGCAGCTGGATCTCATTTTCCAGATTACCCATTAGGTCATACACAAACACATGGCTGGTTACATCCTGTAGATAGGAAACAAATAGTTTACCTCCTGCAATGGTAGCATTGGTTAAAACTGCACTTCTTTCAGTGATAATAGTTTTCCAGGTACTGGTTTCTGTATTAAATCGGGCAATTTTGTAGTTAGGAGCTCCATCATTGGTTAATACAATCAATTCTTTGCCATCATTGTCAATTACATCATAACTGTTATTGGTAATTTCCTGAATCATAGGTTCAAACCGACCTTTGAAATCATCCATATAATAAACAGCATTTCCATCCAGCCCTTTGCTTCTGTCACTTATATTCAATATAACAAATTTCTCGTCTTCTGTTGTTTGGGTAATATGGAATCGCTGAAGATTGTTTTTGTCTTCGAATACAAGCTTATCTGCAGATTGATCTGTACCTACCTGATGAAACCATACCTGATGATTTTCATTTTTAGCAGCTAGTTCACTACCTTCTGGTTTCGGATAACGGCTGTAATAGAAGCCATTTCCCTGCCATGAAATTCCGGACACCTTTACCCATTCCAGCTTATCTGCCAGATTCTGTTTGGTCTTTGTATCCATTACATAGTATTCCTGCCAGTCAGATCCCCCTTTTGAAAGACCAACACCTGCATAGTTTCCATCTTTGGAAAGAGAAAAGTTAGTAAGGCGTGTAGTTCCATCCGGAGAGAGTTTGTTTGGATCAATTACCAGTTCTGGCGCACCTTCCAGTCCCTGCTGCCGATAAAGAACAGACTGATTTTGTAATCCATCATTTTTATAAAAGTAAAACCATTCACCTTTGCGAAATGGCGCAGAATATTTGGGATAGTTATATACCTTTTCAATTGCTTTTTGAAAGTCTTTTCGGTAAGGAATTTTATCCAGATAGCTGAAAGTTACTTTGTTCTCTGCCGTAACCCAATCCTTTACAGCTTTGGCTGTATCATTCTCAAGCCATCGGTAAGGATCAGCTACAGTTGTACCATGATATGTATCAGTATGTTCAATCTTCTGAGTTTTGGGATATTGAAGCTTATCGGAAGATACAGGAGTAGTCACAGGCGTTTTTTTAGTTTTTTTTGCAACTGGCTTTTTTTGTTGACTATGCACTGCAAATATAGTAGACAGCATTGCCAGAGTGAGAAAGAGTCGTTTCATATAGTTTGGATTAAAGATGGAATGCAGGCGGGAATATAAATAGCTTTGCCAGATTTGAAAAGGAAAATTATATGAAACTGCAAATATTTTCGATAGAGCAGGAGATACTAACCGACCTGCAAATTAATTGTTTTATGAAATATTAATTTGTAAAACAGAACTTGAGAAATATGAAAAATGCTGGTAGCATCAGATCTTTTCTTCCTGCTGAGTGGAAATGTTTCTACAGTTTTTCGGTGTAGTATACTAGCTATTTGTACAAATAGAAACAGAATACATGTGGTTGAAAATAGGATAAATGTATCCATAATGTGTCTTTTAGCTATGAATACAGGTAGTTTGAGGTAAGTAGAGAGCTCTGTGGGAATACTTTTTTCACAGATTTTTATGAAAGATTGAAAATACAATCTAGAATCGTTAATCTTAAACTAAGGAATAATTATGAAAACGCAAATCTTATTAACAATGGCATTGGGAGGGTTATTATTTGCATGTGATCCATCACCCAATCGTGAAGATACAAAGAAAACTACTGAAGATCAGAATGAAGAACGGATTGAGGCTACCTCTTCTGGAAATGTAGCTGATAAAAAAGAAGATGATGCAGAGTTTATGATAGAAGCTGCCAGTGGTGGAATGCTTGAAGTTCAATTAGCAAACATGGCACTTCAGAAAGGCTCTTCTCCTAAAGTGAAAGAATTTGCACAAATGATGATTAAAGATCATGGAAAAGCCAATAAGGAACTAAAGGCGTTGGCTGCTTCTAAAAATATTTCTTTACCGGAAGCATTGATAGACAAACATCAACAAGTAGTAAATGATTTGAAAGATAAATCTGGTAAAGACTTCGATGATGCTTATATCAGCAAAATGAAAAAAGATCATAAAGAAGATGTAGAAGAGTTTGAAGAAGCTTCTCAAGAAGCTACAGATCCTGAAATCAAAGCATTTGCAACGAAGACACTTCCTGTATTGAAGAATCATTTGCAACATGTAGAACAGATGGGTGTAACCAGAGAGAATATGTAGTGAATAGTAATTAGTTATAATTAATTTAGATCGCCTCTTGTACCTCTAGTATAAGAGGCGATATGTTTATAAGTGTTTCTAAAGTTACAGGTAAGAGATAGAAATATAGGTAAGACTGGATATTATTTAGGAAACGTATATATAATATAAAGAAATGGCTGCTCAGATTGATAAATTTCTCTCTGGCAGCCTGAAAAAATGGCAAAAGGATAATTAACTTAATTCTTAGAAAATATAGAATCTGTATCGTAGATGAAACCTGTAAAAATAGAATGTTTGCAGCCAGATACAGGTAGAATATGACCTTTTTCTGCACTAAGACTAGTAAATTGATTAGACATATCAGAAAATAACTCTGTTATATCCATATTAGTGTACTGATGGGCAAAGCAAAGTAGATCGAAATGTTTTGATAAATAGTTTGGTACATATAATAACCATAAACAATTTTCTCCCATTACCACTTCACTTACCAGAAAGTATACATGGAAACTCCCTTTCTCATATGTCACCAGTGATAACACATTGGCTTCCTGTTCCGAAGATTCAAGAATTTTTTTATAGAGAGAAGGGTGTTGAAACAACCAGTCTGCTATTTGTTCTTGATTCTCACAAGCATAATATCCTTCCTGAACTTCATATAAGTCCAATACTTTGTTACAGACTGCCATGTTTATACCTTTGGGAAAAGTTTTTTACACTAATGTATCTTTTATATATAAAAAACTGTGCCACGCATACGAAACAAAGGGCAATAAATGGTTTTTCTCTGCTGTTTGGTAAAATAAGTATGGTTTGTTTTTATAAATAATTGATTATGAGGTAAAAAAAAGTGTAGGTGAAATATGCTAATATCCTGATAACGTGGGATAGGAAAGATAAATAGATTAGTGTTAGACATCTTCTTCAAGGAATAATTTCTACACTCTACAAAAGTGATTTACTCCACACGTGGTATTTCTATAGCTGGTTAAAGCACTGCCTATCCGATCTTAACAGAATGAAAGTGACTATGAGTTATGATTTACTATAGGTAAGTTTTGCTAAGTTTATTGTTTTGTATCTACTTTGTAGCTGAGTATATATTCTTTTTCTGATACAGAAGCTTTTAACTGTCTAACTAGAGCTTTTGTATCAATTTCTGATCTTTTATGTCTTTATCTGCCAGAAGTGACTATGATGCGTATGTAGTTTTGCGCAATCATGACTTTAGATTATTTCTCGCCATGCGGTTCTTTTTAACCTTAGGAATTCAGATTCAAGGTACTGTTGTTGGCTGGCAAATATATGAAATGACAAAAGATCCTCTTTCTCTTGGACTCATAGGATTAACAGAAGCCATACCATTTATGGCCCTCATTTTATATGGAGGACATCTGGCAGATTTGTATAGTCGGAAAAAACTGATTGTGTATACTCTGATGGGGTATCTAGTAGGAGCAGGATTACTATTTTTATTTACATTACAACCGGGCGACTTCCTCCATCAATATGGCACATTTCCTATTTATGCCGTTATCTTTATGACAGGAATCGCCCGTGCCTTTAGTGGCCCGGCAGTAAGCTCTTTTATGCCTGAGCTGGTAGAAAAATCCCAGTATGCGAATGCTGCTACATGGAACAGTACTTTCTGGCAAACCGCCGCTGTTTCAGGACCTGCATTGGGTGGATTTATTTATGCCATTGCACAGAAGTGGCTTCCACATGTTTTTCATTCCAGTAAAACAGCCTCTAATTTTAATTATGGTACAGTAGTCTCCTATGGCGTAGTCGTTTTATTAGTGATTGTGTCTATTGCTTGTGTATTGTTTATCACTAAGAAGCCTATAGAACATAAGATTACGCAAGAGACTTTGCAGGAACGCCTTGGGGCTGGGTTGCGCTTTGTCTTTCGGAACCAGATTATCATGGGGGCATTATCATTGGACATGTTTGCCGTATTTTTTGGTGGAGCAGTTGCTCTCTTACCCATATTTGCCGAGAAGATTCTAACAGTTGGATCACAAGATTGGGGGATTCTTCAGGATGGTGCTACACGGTTAGGATTGCTTCGGGCTGCACCTTCTGTAGGAGCGGCAGTAATGGGATTAGTGCTTGCACATCGACCTCCTTTATATAATACCGGAAAAAGATTATTTGGATATGTAGCCGGTTTTGGTTTATGTATGATCTTATTTGCTTTATCTGAAAATTTCTATTTATCTTTTCTGATATTAATTGTGAGTGGTGCTTTGGATGCTATGAGTGTTGTTATCAGAGGTACTATTCTACAATTAATGATTCCCTATGAAATGAGGGGGAGGGTTTCTGCTGTAAACAGTATTTTTGTTGGGTCATCCAACGAAATTGGTTCTTTTGAATCAGGGTTAGCGGCCAAGCTTCTGGGTCTTGTTCCATCTGTTGTTTTTGGAGGAACTATGACTCTGGGAGTAGTTGGCCTAATGAGCCGGGTGCTACCTCAATTACGTGATTTTGAATTAGCTAAGTATACTGTTTCTGAGGCAGATGAAAATAAACAATCTACATGAAAGGTATTTTTACTTTTGGTAAACTAGTAATATTTTGGATTGTATACGTTGGACATATTGATTCGTTAAAGGCTGCTGATATCCCTATTGTTTTAACTAATACGGAGGAATCTGTCAGGATTTATAAGCATCTATCTTATCTGGAAGATGCAACTCATGTATTTACTATTGATAGTCTCTTGCAGTCCCCTCATTCTTTTTCTTTTACTCCCTTCACAACCGATCGACTTCCTGATCTGGGTTCTACCGCATCTGCGATCTGGCTGCGGCTTACAGTTGTAAATCAAAGTAACAAAGACTGGGCATTGGAGATTAGCAACCCTTTACTGGAGGAAGTTAACTTTTATAAAACTTCGGGAACTACTATTATAGGTGAAAGGCAGGCTGGCTTTTTCTATCCGGATGCAAAGCAGGATATTAAAAGTAACTTCTACATATTTTCTCTCTTTTCTCCTGAGTATTCATCGAAAGATACTATTACATGTTATATACGTATAGTGAATAGTATGCCAATGCAACTTCCGATGCAGATTGCAACTATCCGAACATTATATGAGGAAAATCATCCTATCGATGTGGCTAATGGGGTATATTTAGGTATTATACTGGTTATGGTATTATACAATCTGTTTATATATACCAGTGTTCGGGATAAGACTTATTTGTTTTATGTGGGGTATGTGTTATGTTCAGGTATAGTCATCGCTGATTTTCAAGGATATGTATTTGATCTGGTATGGAAACACACTTTTAAATTGTTTCCCGTGTTTGACTATGTACCTGTGATGTTGGCTAATATTCTGGGATTGTTGTTTGCCTGGAATTTTCTGGCTACACCATCCAATACACCCAAAATGCATAAAGGAATACAAATATTGTTGATTGGTACTGTATGCGTATTGATCATGGGGTTTGGAATTACAATTTTCAGACTTTCATTCTATAAAGTATGGTGTGAACTGGCTATTCAGGTAGTTGTTTTTTGTTCATCTGTGTATATGTTAGGAGTTGGTGCACTTTTGGTTAGCAGAAACAAACGCCCAGCAGTTTTTTATGTATTGGCCTGGACAGTTTTCCTGGTAGGTACAATAATTTTTATTCTGCAGATTGATGGTTTTATTCCTAATACCTTTTTTACTGAGCATTCTGTTCAGATAGGTTCAGCTGTAGAAACTATTTTGTTGTCGCTGGCTTTGGCAGATCGGATTAATACATATAAAAAAGAGAGAGAGGATGCGCAGCTACAATACATTAAACAATTGCAGGAGAATGAACATGTGAGAAACCGTATTGCCCGTGATTTGCACGATGACATTGGATCTACACTAAGCAGCATTGCCATACTTAGCCAGGTTGCCAGACAGCGGTCTCTGAAGTCTGAGTACTCTGGGGATATCCTGGAGAAGATGAGTAACAGTGCACAAAAAATGATGGATTCACTGCATGATATCGTATGGACAACACAACCAGCCAACGATTCGCTTAACAGCATTACAATACGTATGCGAGAGTTTGCAGGGGAGGTACTAGAGGCAAAAAATATTTTATATGAAATCAAGGTTGATGAAATTCTATTGCCCTTGAAGTTACCGACCAAGCGGCATTATGATTTTTACATGATTTTTAAAGAATCTATCAACAATGCAGCCAAGTATTCGGAAGCTACACACATATTGGTAAATCTGGATAAGGTTAACGGGCATCTCAGATTACAGATCCAGGACAATGGCAAGGGATTTGATATAGATCAGATAAAGCCAGGTAATGGACTTAAAAATATGCAGAAAAGAGCTTTTCAACTGGAAGGTAATTTACATCTGTCTTCTAATCTGGGTAAAGGGACTTTTATAGAGATTTCGATTCCAATCACCCAATGATGTGATGGATTGGTAATACGTAGATGTGTACTTTTGTAACCACAAACTTCTAATTGACCAAAGGTCCAAGGTTTGTAATTTTGCCTCTCTGATAGAAGAAAATATATAGTTGATTTTTATCTTTTTATTGTGCTACTGCCGAGTTTATCCACCGCTATGCCTGTTCGTGTCGTTTTATATGAAGATAACCTGGATTTAAGGGATAGTCTTACCGTCCTTCTAAAAGGAACAGATGGTATCGAATTCCTGGATGCGTTCCCTAATTGTGAACATGTAATTGCACAGATTGGAAAATTGCAGCCAGACCTGATCCTGATGGATATAGATATGCCTGTAGTAAACGGTTTGAGCGGATTACGAACAGTTAAAAAGCATTTTCCGGAAGTAAATGTACTGATGCTGACTGTCTTTGAAGACAATGAGTATATTTTTGATGCAATTTGTGCAGGTGCAGTTGGCTATCTTTTAAAAAAGACACCTCCCGCACGTTTGATTGAAGCTATACATGAAGCACAAAGCGGAGGTGCCCCTATGACATCAAGTATAGCCCGAAAGGTATTACAGATGTTTCCACAGACTCCTGTCAAAAGTGAGGTAGATAATCCACATAACCTCACAGATCGGGAAAGAGAAATACTGGCTTTACTAGTCAAAGGCAATAGCTACAAAATGATTGCTGCAGCTTGTTCAATTAGCCTGGATACAGTGCGGTCTCATATCAAAAAAATTTATGAGAAGCTACATGTGCATTCTCAAACTGAAGCAGTTGCAAAAGCAATTCAACAACGACTTGTGTAGGTTCGTACAGATTTTATTTTGTTCTGCGCAATATTATCCCCTTCTTTATATCCTCATTTATTACATATCAGGCAGAAGTATATTACTTTGAGACAATATACTTCTTAGCTCAATTATGAGTTATAGCATGCTATAATATCACCCGAATATGTGATTGACAGCCAGTAATTTTTGTTTTTGTTTTGTATTGTGCATGAAGGCGTTCAATTACCGGGACTATATCTGTATTCAGGATTTGCATTTGAGTTTGTTTATATAATGTTAATAAAGGCAAAAAAACTTACATAGATCAGGTTACATCTGTTGACGCTTTTTTTACCAACCTACATAAGCTATTTATCAAACACTCATTTCACTACACAAAAACTATGACCAGCCAACAACCCCTCTCAATAACAACAGAAATTGAACCGAGTTCTATGGACCTTCAATACTGGGATCAGTTCTATGTTTCACATAGAAGTGAATTCTTAAAATGGGCATACAAACACTATCACTTACTTCCTGAAGAAGCGGTAGATGTTTATCAGGATGCCATTGTAATTCTGTATGAAAATGCTACAAGTGGCAAACTGGACCATCTGCAATGCAGTGTGAAGACCTATTTCTTTGGAATTGCAAAGAATCTTATCAGTACTTACCTGAAAAAGAAAATCAAGGAAAAAGAAAAATATGAAAAACTGCCTGAAAACCTGAGTTTGCTGGAATCATTGGCTGTAACAGAACGCAACAATGACTGGATGGAATATTCTATTGAAGTAGTCGGAGATGCCATTAAAAAGCTATCAGGTAAGGGACAAGCTATTCTGCATTTGTTCTACTATGAGAAAATGTCTCTTAAGGAGATTACACAGGTATTGGGTTATAAAAGTGAGGATGTAGTGAAAACTACCAAGATGCGTTATATGAAGATTTTAAGAGAAATTATAGAATCAGAAATTCAATATTCATAAATAATCCCTAAAAATATAACAGTTGTATTGCTCATAAAGGATTTGGTCGAAAACACAAATTCAGCTTGAGTTGTATTTAGTGAATTTTATTACATTTGGTAGCTTAAGCGAAAGGTAACGCCAATCGTTTAGCTACCATTTTTATTTTAATTATGACTTACATAAGCCTTTGTTGTTGAGAAAATTAAATAAGCATATGTTTTGTATTGGCCTTTCCAATATCAAACAAACGGATGCGTTTTTATTATAAATGTTACATATATTTCCTAAGTCGTATCAATAATCAGCTTTGACTCTGTACTACCTAATGAGAAAACTCTACTTCCTCAGTTACTTCCTTACCTTCTTTCTTGTAGGGTTGAGTGCTTCTGCGCAAACAGTCTCCAATATCAGGGCCGAAAGTATTGGCAACCTGGTGATTATATTGTATGACCTTGCAGGTAGTATAAACGGGCAATTATATCGGGTAAGTGTATATAGTTCAAAAAACGATATGCAGGAAGCCCTCTTGTATGTGAGAGGTGATGTTGGAGAAAACATTGCTCCCGGTAAGAACAAGCGTATTGAATGGGGGGCCAAAAAGGAAATAGGAAATTTTGATGGGACTTTAAATTTTAAAATAGAGGCCGTACTAACCTTTTCTCCTATCGTACTCAAAACTCCTTCTAAAGAGACCATTGCCAGAAGAGGGCGTAATTATGAAATTACATGGGCAGGGGGAGTGGAAAAGGAAAATCTTCAATTGGAACTCTGGAAAGATAGTACCTTACGTTTTATTATAACCCGTACTCCTAATGAGGGAAAATACACTTGGGAGATTCCAATAGACCTTCTACCCGATGATGTCTACAAAATTCGGTTAATGAGTGTAAATGCTCCCACTAATTTTCGATTTAGTGAACCATTTGAAATCAGGCGAAAAATCCCTCTGGCATATAAGCTTGCTCCTGCTGGTGTACTAGCTGGAGTTGGAATCTATCTTTTGTTACAAAAGCCTGCAGAACTACCTCCTATTGATAAGCCAGATGGACCTCCTGATGATCCTAAATAACATACAAGTCTCGCTATAAAAATCTGATCAGAACCTATTGCCTGGCCATGGCCGCAACCTATGAAAAAGTATTTACTACCTATATTAATTTTGCTTTTGAGCTATATACCAGCTTTGGCTCAAAAGCCTGTTGTTTCAACCTATAGTCCTGCTAATGGTGCCACCAATGTGCTGACTTCTCAAAATCTGGTATTGACTTTCAATACTACAATGAAAAAAGGAAGTAGTGGGAAGGTTATACTGTATAATGGCTCTACTAAGGTAGATAGTGTCGATGTGCTCTCTTCTGCAGTTACTATATCCGGTTCCCAGGTTACCATTAATCCTGCCAATGATTTACCCAAAGGACAGACAATTGCTATCCAGATTACGACAGGTGCATTTTTGAGTGCTGTAGATTCTGTCTATACAGGTATTACAGATACTAATACCTGGAAGTTCACAACTGATGGAACTAACCCCACTGCTGTAACTTTTACTCCTGCAAATAGTTCGGTTAATGCTGCTGTGGATGCTAATCTGCGTATTGTTTTCAGTGAAAAGATTCGTAAGGGTACAGGTACTATTACTATCGGTCGACAGATATTATTGTTAAATCAGACGCTGGAAACAATCAATGTCGCTACTGCCCCGGATTCGGTGGTGAGTATTGTAAATGATAGTATTCTGGTAATTAATCCTGTGAATAATTTCCCGTCACTGGCTCAAGTTACTGTTGGAATTTCTGCCACTGCAATTCAGGACTTATCTAGTAATTCCTATGCAGGGCTCTCAGGTTTGCAATGGACTTTTCTGGTTGTAGATATCACTTCTCCTGGCAGATTGACCTATACTCCTAAAAATGGAGCAACTAATGTTGCCGGAACAGCTAACCTGATTTTATCTTTTGATGAAAAGGTTAAAAAAGGGACAGGCAATATTGTCATTCGCAATGGAGCTGCTATTGTTGAAACAATTAATGTAGCTAGCGCCCCTTCAACAGTTCTTTCTATCACAGACAGTATTGTTACAGTTAATCCTGTAAACAATCTGCCTGCTGCTGGAAATATTACAGTTTCTATTCCTTCTGGTGCATTTGAAGATTTAGCAGGAAATAACTATGGTGGGAATTTACTGGATAGTTGGAGCTTTACTGTAGATAACACAGTTCCTACTTTGATTACTGGTAGTTTATCTCCAGCTAATAGTGCAACCAACGTTTCCGCTAATGCTAATTTAATCTTCAGACTTTCGGAGAAGGTACAAAAAGGAACAGGTAATATTGTTATAAAAAGCGGAGCGACAACTGTTGAGACGATCGCAGTAACTGCTTCAAATGTAACTATTACTAATGACAGCATCATTACAATTAACCCTGCAACTGATTTTCCATCTTCTGGGAGTATGAGTATAACACTGGAATCTGGAACATTTGAAGATTTAAGCGGAAATAAGTTTGCTGGCATTTCTACTTGGGCATTCCAGGTCGCAGATATTGTGGCTCCTACTCTGATCGCTACTAGTTTGTCTCCTGCAAACAATGCAACCAATGTAGCGGCTAACTCTAATCTGGTTTTTCGTTTGTCAAAAAAAATACAGAAAGGGACAGGTAACATTGTCATCAGAAATGGATCAACTGTGGTTGAAACCATAGCTGTAACGGCATCGAATGTGACAATCACTAACGATAGTATTGTAACCATCAATCCTGCCAATGATTTCCCATCCTCTGGAAACATAAGTGTGAGCATTGGGGCAAACACATTTGAAGATTTAAGTGGGAATAAGTTTGCTGGTTTTTCTACCTGGTCATTTCAGGCTGCTGATATTATAGTGCCTACTTTAGTAGCAAACAGTTTATCTCCTGCCAATGGAGCTACAAATGTTGCTGCCGATGCCAATCTGGTTTTCAGACTTTCGGAGAAGGTACAAAAAGGAACAGGCAACATTGTCATCAAGCAAGGCAACACAATAGTAGAAACCATTGCCGTAACAAGTGCATTGGTGACCATTGCCAATGATAGTGTCATCACAATCAATCCAGCTAATAACTTCCCATCTTCAGGAAGTGTGAGTGTTGAAATTGCTGCTAATACATTTGAAGATTTAAGTGGAAATAAGTTTGCTGGTAATACTGCGGCTACCTGGACTTTCCAATCTGCACTTGTAGATGCTACCATTCCTGTCATTGTAGCGGGTAGTTACTATCCGGTACAAAATGCAATAGGTGTTCCAGTAGATACAATTCTCAGATTCCGTTTTAGTGAAAAAGTAAAAAAAGGAGCAGGAAAGATAACTATTTTCAATGGTGCAGCCATTTATGAAACAATCAATGTAACAGATCCGATTGTAACCATTTCCAATGACAGCATCATTGCTATCAATCCGATTAATAATTTTCCTTCACTGGCAAAGATTTCTCTTGTTTTGGATGCAGGATCATTTCAGGATCTGGCTGGTAATGCCTATGCTGGTAATAGTGCTTCTGCCTGGAGTTTCCAAACAAAAGATGTTCTGCCTCCAAATCGTTTAAGTTATACTCCAAGAGTTGGAGCAACCAATGTACTGGCAAGTTCAAACCTGATTTTATCTTTTGATGAAAAGGTTAAAAAAGGGACAGGCAATATTGTTATAAGAAATGGAGCTGCTATTGTTGAAACAATCAATGTTGCCAGTGCCCCTTCAACAGTTCTTTCTATCACAGACAGTATTGTTACAATTAATCCTGTAAACAATCTGCCTGCTGCTGGAAATATAACAGTCACAATTGCTTCTGGTGCATTTTCAGATCTGACAGGCAATGTTTATGGTGGCAATAGTTCAGATGCATGGAGCTTTACAGTGGATAATACAGTTCCGGCTTTGATAACTAACAGTTTGTCTCCTGCCAATGGAGCTACCAAAGTGGCTGTCAACGCCAATCTGGTTTTTAGACTTTCTGAAAAAGCACAGAAAGGCACTGGCAATATTGTTATCAGACAAGGGAGTACAGTGTTAGAAACCATTGCCGTAACTGCCTCAAATGTGACAATCACTAACGACAGTATTATCACGATTAATCCAGCTAACGATTTTCCTTCTTCTGGAAACATAAGTGTGAGCATTGGGACAAACACATTTGAAGATTTAAGTGGAAATAAGCTTGCTGGTTTTTCTACCTGGTCATTTCAGGCTGCTGATATCATAGCACCTACTTTAGTAGCAAACAGTTTATCTCCTGCTAATGGTGCAATCAATGTCGCTTCTGATGCTAACCTAGTGTTTCGTTTGTCTAAGAAAGTACAGAAAGGCACTGGTAACATTATTATCAGGCAAGGGAGTACCATATTAGAAACGATTGTTGTGACAGCATCGAACGTGACAATCACCAATGACAGTAGTATTACGATTAATCCAGTTACTACTTTTCCATCATTAGCTTCTGTTTCTGTAGTTGTAGAATCAGGTGCTTTTCAGGATTTATCTGGAAATGTTTTTGCTGGGATTGCTTCAGGTGCATGGAACTTCCAAGCAGTATATATTGATACTACACCTCCTTTTATTGTAGCGGGTAGTTACTATCCGGTACAAAATGCAATAGGTGTTCCAGTAGATACAATTCTCAGATTCCGTTTTAGTGAAAAAGTAAAAAAAGGAGCAGGAAAGATAACTATTTTCAATGGTGCAGCCATTTATGAAACAATCAATGTAACAGATCCGATTGTAACCATTTCCAATGACAGCATCATTGCTATCAATCCGATTAATAATTTTCCTTCACTGGCAAAGATTTCTCTTGTTTTGGATGCAGGATCATTTCAGGATCTGGCTGGTAATGCCTATGCTGGTAATAGTGCTTCTGCCTGGAGTTTCCAAACAAAAGATGTTCTGCCTCCAAATCGTTTAAGTTATACTCCAAGAGTTGGAGCAACCAATGTACTGGCAAGCTCAAACCTGATTTTATCTTTTGATGAGAAAGTTAAGAAGGGAACCGGAAATATTGTTATAAGAAATGGAGCTGCTATTGTTGAAACAATTAATGTAGCTAGCGCCCCTTCAACAGTTCTTTCTATCACAGACAGTATTGTTACAATTAATCCTGTAAACAATCTGCCTGCTGCTGGAAATATTACAGTCACAATTGCTTCTGGCGTTTTTTCGGATTTGACAGGCAATGTTTATGGTGGGAATAGTTCAGATGCATGGAGCTTTACAGTGGATAATACAGTTCCGGCTTTGATAACTAACAGTTTATCTCCTGCCAATGGAGCTACCAAAGTGGCTGTCAATGCTAACCTGGTTTTCAGACTCTCCGAAAAAGTACAGAAAGGCACTGGCAATATTGTTATCAGACAAGGGAGTACAGTGTTAGAAACCATTGCCGTAACTGCCTCAAATGTGACAATCACTAACGATAGTATTGTAACCATCAATCCTGCCAATGATTTCCCATCCTCTGGAAACATAAGTGTGAGCATTGGGGCAAACACATTTGAAGATTTAAGTGGGAATAAGTTTGCTGGTTTATCAAGCTGGTCATTTCAGGCTGCTGATATTATAGTGCCTACTTTAGTAGCAAACAGTTTATCTCCTGCCAATGGAGCTACAAATGTTGCTGCCGATGCCAATCTGGTTTTCAGACTTTCGGAGAAGGTACAAAAAGGAACAGGTAATATTGTCATCAAGCAAGGCAACACAATAGTAGAAACCATTGCCGTAACAAGTGCATTGGTGACTATTGCCAATGATAGTGTCATCACAATCAATCCAGCTAATAACTTCCCATCTTCAGGAAGTATGAGTGTTGAAATTGCTGCTAATACATTTGAAGATTTAAGTGGAAATAAGTTTGCTGGTAATACGACGGCTACCTGGACCTTCCAGATTGTCGATTACATAAATCCTACTGCCATTTCATATGACCCTGCTGATGGTGCAACAGGCGTTATGCCTACTGCTAAATTAAGGATTGTATTTAGTGAGAAAGTAAAAAAAGGGGCGAGTGGAACAATTGTCTTAGATAAAGGATCTGTTAGTCAGGGTATTCCCGTTACCGGAAATGCAGTAGTAGTACAAGATAGTATTGTAACCATTACTCCACCACTAGCATTGCCTGTTAATACCTATGTAAGTGTTCAGATTACATCAGGATCATTTCAGGATCTGGCTGGTAATGCCTATGCTGGAATTCCTGTGAGTGACACTACAACCTGGGGATTCAAAACAGTTTCAGATACGATACCACCTACTTATACACAATTACAGCCATTGGATAATACTACCAATGTAGCAGCCAATGCCAAACTAGTTATCACATTTAGTGAGAAAATAAATAAAGAGTCAAATGGCTCTATTCTCTTAGTCTCTTCTTCTGGTGATTCACAGACTGTGCCTGTAAATAGTTCCACTGTAGTAATTAGTGGTACTAACAGTAATATTGTCACAATTACGCCTCCTAAGGCTTTTAATTCTGGTGCTAATATATATGTGTTAGTAGTTCCTGGATCATTCTCGGACGATGCTGGAAATACTTTTGCAGGTATTACCGATGCCTCCAAATGGAATTTTAAAGTTGCAGATACTACTCCTCCTACTCTAAGTGACACGAACCCATCCAATGGTGCTACCAATGTAACAGCTAATACAAGTCTGGTGATGACATTTAGTGAGGCTGTTAAGAAAGGGACTGGAAATATTACTATTTCACAAGGTGTTGGTAATCCAACATTGACTATTGATGTCACAGACAGCAGATACGTTACGGTTACAGACAATACAGTTGTTATCACATTACCATCTGCTCTGGTTTCCGGCGCTACTGCTTCCATACAAGTTCCTGCTACTGCTTTTGCAGACCTTTCCGGAAATGCTTTTTCGGGTGTTGCTTCTGGGGCATGGAGATTTACTATTGCAGATACTCAGGCTCCGACAATTATTGCCAATGGATTAGATCCGGCAGATAATGCTACCAATGTTGCCCGCAATAAGACCCTGAGAATAATTTTTAGTGAAAAAGTTAAAAAAGGGACAGGCTCTATCCTTATCTCTGAAAATGGAACTCCAACCAGCATCGCAATATCGAATTCCAATATCACAATTGCTGACAATGTGGTATCTATAAATTACTCAGCTATAAAGTCAGGTGGTTTTGCTTCTGGTGCTTCTGTATTTGTTCTGGTACCTTATGGTGCCTTCGCCGATTCTACTGGTAATTTCTTTACAGGTATTGCAAATACAACAGACTGGAATTTTACAATTATAGATAATACCAAACCTGACTATACTCAATTATCACCAGCTAATACTGCAACGAATGTTGCTTCTTCCACTAATCTGGTTATTACCTTTAACGAAGCGGTAAAGGCAGGTACTGGAAGCAATAATAAGATCAGGATATATCAGGTAGGTATTTCCAATCCTATAGAAACTATCTCTGCTAATACTACAAGTAAAGTACTAATTACAGGTAGTACTGTAACAATTCTAAACAATGCACTTCCAACTTCGGGAGTCGAAATATATGTAACTATAGATGCAGGCGCATTTACTGACAATAATGGGAATTCGTTTGATGGTATTTCCTCTGCTACAGAATGGCGATTTAAAGTATCAGATGGCAAAGCCCCTGCTATTTCCACACTAAACCCTATAAATGGTAAAGGAAATGTGGGAGTAAATGATCCATTGATTATTGTATTTGATGAGGCTATTCAAAAAGGCACATCTGGTAAAATTCTGTTGTTCTCATCTAAAAATGCCAATCAGACTATTGACATAAGTCAGGTGACGCTAACAAATGCTACCACTGCCAGAATTCCACACAGTAGTTTTCTATCGAATGATACTATCTATGTGTTGATATTTCCTGGTGCATTTACAGATTTGGCAGGCAATAGTTTCGAAGGAATCAGTAGCGATCAGACATGGCGCTTTACTACTGCAGATATTGTTGCACCGGAAATTGCTTCTTTGAGTCCTATTACTACTGCTTCAGGAGTGGCAGTAAATACGAATCTGGTTATTACTTTTAATGAAGCTGTAAAGAAATCGGGTACAGGGGCTGTTTCTATTTACCAAGCCAGCAATAATACATTGCTACAAACTATATCTGTAGCTGATACGTCTTTGCTACAAGTAAATGGAAGTGTTGTTACAGTTAAATTGAGTGCTAATCTGCCTACAGCAACCAGTGTTTATGTATTGATAGATAGTGGTGCATTCACAGATCTGGCCGGAAATGCCTTTGCAGGAATAAAAGATCCGGGTAAATGGACATTTACTACTATTGATACCAATGCGCCAGTCATTACTGTATACTCACCAACGTTGGGTGCAACCAATCAACCCACCAATACTAATTTAAGCTTTACCTTTAATAAAGATATTCAGATTGGTAGTGGCAATATTCGATTAAAGGTTACAGGTATTACTAATGATGTGGTCATTCCTGTTTCAAATTCTGCTGTATCGGTTCGGAGTGATAAACGAATTGTGGATGTGATTCTATCCAGTTTCTTTCCCAATGGTATTCCTTCCGGAGCAACAGTGTCTGTTACAATGGATGAAGGTACATTCGTGGATCTGGCAAATAATAATAAGTTTGCAGGGATTGGCAGTGGAAGTCCATGGAAATTTACAGTAAATGATGTTATCCCTCCAACTCTGAATACCTTTACTCCTACAGACAATTCAATTAATGTCCCTGTTAATACCACTCTGAAACTGACATTTTCAGAAACAGTCAAAGCAGGAACCGGAAAAATCTCTATTTATCAGCAGAATAATTCCACACCGATAGTAACGTTAAATGCCAGTGCGGGTAGTGGTTTGCCAGGTAATACCATCACTTATACACTACCAACCTTACCTTCAGAAACATCTCTGTATGTTTTGATTGATGGAAAAGCATTTACAGATCTGGCTAACTTGCCTTATGCTGGTATTAGCAGTACTACGGTCTGGAACTTTACGACTGGCGATATTACTGCACCTACGGTAAGGACATATTCTCCAACACCTGGAGAAACAAATGTAGGTGTTAACAGGGAGTTAGTACTTACATTTAGCGAACAGGTAAAAAAAGGAGCAGATGGTGATATAACTGTAAACAATGGTGGTGAAATACAGCGTATCAATATCAACAATGTTACATTTGGTACAACCGGAATCGTAACGTTAAACAGAAGCTTCTCATTCAAGTCCGGACAGAAAGTATATGTATTGATTCCGGAGGGACTGATCACTGATTTGTCTGGCAACAGTTATGCTGGAATAACCAGTGATACAGTATGGTCATTTACAGTTATTGATAATGAAAAGCCTACTATTGTTTCACTTTCTCCAACTATTGGAGCAACTAATGTAGCACCCGCAACAAGGCTAAGTATTACTTTCAGCGAACCGGTCAAACAAAATAGTGGGACAATTACTATTTTATCTCAAGGTAGTATTATTATTCCCAATCCGAATGTTATTTTCTCTAACGATAATCGGACCATTACCTTACCCAATAATGACTTTATAGCTGGTACTGTTACTGTAATTATTCCTGCCGGAACATTTACAGATTTAACAGGGAATGCATTTGATGGTATCAACAACTGGAGTTTTACAGTAGCTGATATTGTGGCTCCTACCGTTACATCAACAGATCCAAACAAGAATGAGACCAATGTACAGCCTAATGTGACTATACTTGCTGCATTTAGTGAGGCGATCAAGAAAAATACAGGTAAGATCATTATTGAGCCTGCCGGAGGAACTGCCCAGTCTATAGATATCACTAGTAGTTGGGTTACCATAATTGGGCAAAATACGATCTCTATCCAATTACCGCAAAATTTGCCTTCAGGAGCTAAAGTGACAGTGACTATACCAGATGGGGCTTTCCTGGATGTAGAAAACAACCGATCTGTAGGGTATCAGTGGAGCTTTACTGTGGCAGATGTGGAACCACCTACTATAACTACACTTTCACCAGATAAGGAAGAGCAGAATGTAAGTCGGAACAAAATACTCACTATGACTTTTAGCGAGAATGTATTTCCTGGAGAAGATACAATTAGCGTGTATGTAAATCAGGTTAAAAAATATACAATCGCTGTGAGTTCTCTGAATCCTGCAGGGAAGATCGTTACTATCCCGATTTCTGCTTCATGGCCATCCAATGCTGATGTATATGTATTAGTACCTGCTGGGTCCTTTAAAGATGCTGCCGGAAATAAATTTGCAGGAATTACTACTTCCACAGGCTGGCATTTTACTATCGAGGATTATATCTTCCCAACTATTACTGACTATTCTCCTCAGAATCCTCCAGATGCGCCTGTAAACTCAAATGTGACACTTACATTTAGTGAAGCAATAAAAAGAGGTACTGGAGCTATAGTACTAAAGCCTGTTTCAGGAACAAGTCAGACAATTGATGTGACAAATACAACTAAAGTCAGGATATCCGGAAATACGGTGACCATTGATCCGGATGATTTTGGCTCTAATTCAACTATTGAAGTAACAATACCTGTTGGAGCCTTTACTGACCTGGCTGGCAATGCATTACAGACTGCAAAGGTCTGGACTTTTAAAGTAGTGGATACGGATGTTCCATTTGTTGTAAAATATTCACCTGAAGATGATTCTACCAATGTACCAGTAAATGCACTGTTAAAGCTAACATTCAGCAAACCGGTTAAGAAAAATACAGGTAGTATTCGTGTAGTTGTTAATGGTACAGCGTATCCGATTACAGTGAATGATCCAGCAGTTAGTATTTCTTCTGATAATAAAACTGTAACCATTAATCCATTCACAAGTAATCTTCCTTCATTCCCATCGGAAGCCTCTGTGTATGTTACGATGCCTGCCGGAGTGTTTGTGGATCTAAGCAGCAGTGCAAACCCATATTCTGGTATTTCAAGCCAGACTACTTGGAACTTTAAGGTAGTTGATATTATAGCTCCAACAGTGAAAACGCTTTCACCGGACAGACAAGCTACAGGTGTAAAAACAGATGAAGTGATCTCAATTACGTTTAGTGAAAGCATACGGGTTGGTGTTGCCACAGATACTATTACTATTACACAGAGTACAGGTAAGGTAGAGAAGATTTCTGTTACAGACTCCAGAGTTCAAATTAGTGGAACTGTAATGAAAATTTCACATACAACCCTATTTGATTCTGACGCTACAGTTACTGTACAGGTACCAGCTTCTGCTGTGGAAGATCTATCAGGTAATCGGTTAACAAGTCTGATTGGATGGAGCTTTAAGGCAGCAGATATGATCAGGCCTACAGTTGATCGATTGTCTCCAACTATTGGTCAGAGTGGTGTTGCTACAACTGCACCACTGATTATGATTTTTAGTGAGAGAATTAAAAAGGGAACTGGTAAGATTATTCTTACGCAAGTTAGCAATCAGCAAGGTGGAAGTACTGACGCAATATCTGTAACTAGCGATTCTGTACAGATTACTACCATTACCGTTGGAAATAAAACTGTATCTCAGGTGAGTATTTTGCACAAGGAGTTCTTGTCAGGTGCTACTGTAAGTATACTTATGTTTGATGATGTATTTACAGACCTTTCGGGTAATACCTATGCCGGACTAACCACAGCAGATAGTTGGAAATTCTCAGTTTCGGATGTTGTATTACCTTACATTGCCAACAAAACTCCTGAAGATGAAGCCACTCGGGTTGCTGCCAGTACTGAAATGGTCATTAATTTCTCAGAAGCTATGAAAAGAGGAAAAGGAGAAATTAATCTGTTCTTAAAAACCGCTACTGGTACTACTGGACGTGTTATCAATGTGGCTGATACTAATCTGGTGAGAATGAAAGATGGAGAATCTACTGTGATAATTCGTCAGTCAACCGCTTTCCCTTCCAATGCCAGGGTAACAGTATATATACCTGATGGTGCGTTTACCGACCTGGATGGAAATGCTTTTGGACTGAAAGATACATCTGCGTGGAACTTTACAATCGTAGATTACACCAATCCAATTGCTCTGACATTAGATCCACATAATACCGCATCAGATGTTGGTCAGGATAAAATACTAAGTATTACATTTGACAAGCCTGTAAAACCAAATATTGGATTTGTTCGAATCTTTAGAACAGGTGTGGCAGATGCCTTGTATACCATCAATGTAACAGATGCAACACAGGTTTCGATCAACTCTTCAAATCCCAATCAGATATTGATTAATCCAGGGCCTAATGGTTTGCTCCCTTCTGGTAGTACTTTATATGTAACTGTTGATGCGGCCTCTTTTGTAGACTTTAGTGGAAATGAATTTCTGGGTATAGGAGTAGATGCCTGGAAATTTACAGTTCGGGATGTGATACCTCCTCGGGTTCTTACTTATAGACCAACCAGCGGAACACAAAATGTTGCACCTGATACACCATTAGAGTTGACCTTTTCAGAAACTGTGAAAGCAATTGCTAACAAGCGTATTTATATTTATGTCAATGGTGTGGTGAGAGATAGCATACTTGCTACTGCAACACAGATTACTAATGGAACAAAAGTGACTATTCCGGTGCGTTCCTTCAACTCTGAAGACAAAGTATACATTCGTATGGCTGAAGGAACTTTTGAAGATTTGGTTGGAAATAAGTATGCGGGCATCAATGATGCATCTACCTGGAATTTTACAGTTGCAGATGTCAATGCGCCTACTGCCACTGCCTTTATACCTACCAATGGCAGTACATATGTTAAAATTGATGCTGTTCTTTCCATTACCTTTAGTGAGACAATTAAAAAAGGATCAGGAATCATTCTTCTGAACGAAGTAAGTAGCACCCTTTCCACAACACAAACTATTGCTGTGGATGATCCGGCAGTAGTGATTGCAGCCAATGGAAGAACTGTATATATTACACCTCCGGATGGGTTACCTTACAAAAGCAATATCTCTGTTCAAATACCTTCTGGTACTTTTATGGATCTGGCTGGCAACGCGTATAAAGGTGTTAACTCTGAGGCTACAGATAAGCAATGGAGCTTTACTACCGTTCCACCTCCAGATAATGATCCTCCTTTAGTGAGTAACCTTTCACCGAAAGACAATGCTGTAGATGTTCCTCTGAACTCTCAATTGATTATGACTTTCAACGAACCAATCTTCAATAATCAACAGGGATCTATTACTATAGGGACTCAGACATTGAATTTTAAAGATGCAGGATCATATCTGAAGTTTTCGAACAATCTTCAAACAGGATCTTATATACTGACTATCACACCTCCTGCAAAATTACCTCCTAATACGAATGTGTCTGTACAAATTAGCAAAGGTGCTATTGTAGATAGTGTGGGGAATCAATTTGCAGGGTATGTAAATGATCAGGAGTGGAACTTCCTTACTGCTGATCCTTCAGACACAATTGCGCCTATTGTTCAGATACTGGATCCAGATGATGGCTCTTCCAATGTAAAAGTCAGCCAGAATATGAAAATTGTATTCTCAGAGCGTATTCGTAAAGGGAAAGGTAATATCATTATTAACAACAACAGTGTAGAAAATGTGATTCCTGTGAGTAGTTCACAAATTACGTTGAATAATAATGTGGTGACAATAAATCCAGATCATGATCTGGCTCCTGGTGCTAACATAAACGTAATTGTTCCAAGTGATGCCTTTACAGATTTAGCGGGTAATCAATTTGTCTACAAAGGTAAGGCTGGGATTCCAGATCCACAGGACTGGAACTTTAGTACCTTTAACAGCACGGTAACAACTGCGCCTTTTGTAAAACAGCGGATACCTGATATCAATGATACAGTAAGTGCCAACACCGTGCGTCTGGCATTGATATTCGACAGAAAGATGAAGAAGTATGAAGGGGTAATCCGGGTTCTTGTAAATTCTACTGTTAATGCTATTGATGTAGAAGGTTCTGGTGTTGAAGTGGATGCCACTGATTCAACAAAAGTATACATCAACTTTCCGTCAGGTTTTCCTGTAGGTGCTACTGTAAAAGTTATTATTCCTTCCAGTGCGTTTGTTGATACCAATGACAATAGCTTTGCTGGTTTTAATGATAGCGATCCATGGACATTCTACATTGAAGACAAGGATGCGCCTACCGCTGGTATGTATTATCCTGCAGTTGGTAGTATAGCGGCACGTAATACAAATCTGATTTTGACATTTAGTGAATCTGTGAAAATAAACGAGGCACTTAAAAACTCTACAAATGTGACAATTATGCAGAGTGATGCCTCTCTATATCGTATTTCATTCAGTGATACACAGAGATTACGTGTTGTTAATAATACATTAATTATTAATCCGGCTAATGATTTACCTCAGACCAATGAGACCTTTGCTGTATTAATAGACCCCAATAGTATTACAGACCTGTCAGGTAATCCGTTTGCTGGTATTACGGATAAGAAAACATGGTACTTTACTGTAGGATCTTTTATTGATAATATTGCACCTGGACTTATATCCTTAAATGCACTGGACCCGGCTCCTAATGTAAAAGGTGTAAGCCGGACTGCTACCTTGAAGGCAACTTTCACAGAACCCATTCAGAAAGGAACAGGTTCTGTTACTTTAGTTGTTGATGGAGTTCCTACTGTACTTGATATAAGTAGCTCTCAGATAACTATTGCAGACAATCAGTTAATTATAAAACCATCTGCTGCATTTGAGCCTTTGTCTAAAGTATATGTTCTGATTGGAAATGGGGCTATAACCGACCGGGCCAACAATGCATATACAGGGATTTCAGATCCTACCTCATGGAGCTTTACAATAGAACAGGCTCCTCCAGTAGAGTTGACTGTGTCAGAAGAAGAATTGCTGGTTCCAGATACTGTTACTGCTATGGAGGTACAGGCTCAGTTGTCACAGAGATTACCTGGTATTAGTGCAAAAATGTATTATCGGGGAATTACAAGTGCTGATACAACTGCCTGGCAAACTCAGGAACTGACTTTACAAGGCCTGTCTTTTACAGGTACAATAACCCGTGAAATGATAGATCCGGATAAAATCGGATTAGAATATTATTTTGAGCTTACATTTGACAGTACACTTAATAGTAATCCTTCTCAGACTAATATCTTATACGCCTATCATAAGTTTACAAAATCTGGTCGCTTGTTCTCTGAGGGAGGAAGTTTGAAAGCTGGTAGTAAAACGAAAGAATATGATATTATCTCTATACCTCTGGAGTTGGAAAAAACAGATATAAGTGATGTATTTGGAGATGATCTGGGATTCTATGACATTAAGAAATGGCGGATCTTTCATTACAATACAACAACTATGGAGTCGCAGGAATATCAGAATGGTTTAACCCAAATTGAACCTGGGCTGGGATATTGGTTTTTGTCCAGAAATCAGGCTGGAATTGATACATTGGATACAGGGCCTGGTACGCCTGTACGTCGGAACCGAACTAACTTGTTCCCGATCTTTCTGACTAGAGGCTGGAATCAGATTGGTAATCCGTATCGTTTTGATGTTTCCTGGGATGATATACAAAATGCCAACAGCAGTCTGGATACAACAGTACAACTGTTCACGTATGATGATGGATATCTGAATAGTACGGTATTGCCTAAATATAGAGGTGGATTTGTATTTGTAGAAGAGGATACACGTATTGTAGTTCCAACTACGCTAAATCATGCTATTAATAGCGGACGGACAAGTTCGGAGGTAAAATCAGCCTTTACTCAGGGTGCTTTATGGGAAATAAACTTTTCTGTAAAAGCTAATGACATTTCGTATAATCTTGCTGGATTAGGTATGCATGAGCAAGCTGCAGAAGGAAAAGATAAACTGGATCGTATTGCATTGCCACGTTTACCGCAATATCTGGATATACGATTTGAGCATCCGGAATATTTTGCAAAGTATTTTACCAAAGATATGGTGTCTGTAAAGGAAAACTTTGTTTGGGAATTTACTGTAGGTTCGGGGCTGGGTAAACAGGATGTTATATTCTCGTGGACAAACAAACTGCCTGAGAATACCAATAAGAAATGGATCTTGTTTGATGTTCAGCAAAACAAAGTGATAGACCTTACCACCTGGAAAGAGTACAAGTTTGAATTGGGTAAGTCTGCTATATTCCGTATGTATTATGGTACTGCCGAATATATTCAGGAAAATATCAAACCTGAGTTTGGTTCTCTGGGTCAGATTTATCCGAATCCATTCCATCAGACTACAACTATTCCATTTGCCCTGGCTGAATCAGACCAATCTTATCAGGTTCGTATGGACATTTACACTATTACAGGGGTGAAAGTTGCCAGCTTGGTGAATAGTACATTTGAGACTGGTTTACATGAAGTGACTTGGAATGGAAAAGGAAATGATGGAAATCGGGTAGCTGCAGGTATGTATGTTTGTCAGATGGAGGTTATGAGTGTAACCGGCAAGGCTATATACCGTAAAAAGGTTATCGTGCAATAATATAAGCGGGGTTAGCCAGTTTGACTGATCCCGCATGATAGTTACTTTGCAACACTTTGGCTATAAATAAAGTCAGCGTGTTGCAAAATTTCAGGCTTACATACAATAAATAAGTATAGAATTCGTACCATATAGAACTCTATCTTCAGAAAGGAGATAGCCACAACAACCTGCATGAAAATTTATTACCTATTTATACTGATACTGGTCACTTTCATGGAAAGACTGCATGCGCAGACTGTTAGTGGAAAAGTTGATAATGTTGTGGTCAGTGTTGGAAAAGATCGGACAGCAGGAAAGCCTGCACTAGTTTATACAAATATTATGTATAAAGATGAAAACAGTAATCAGTTGCTGGAGGCTTGGGAAAAAGGGAACATTTCATTTACGATAAAGAATAACGGAAAAGGTACTTCCCAGCGTTTGATTGTAAGTGCCGAAACTGCTAATGCAGATGAAGTCAAAGGGTTAGTTTATCCTACAGTAATACAGATTGACTCAATGGCTCCTGGCAAACAGAATACTGTTAGTATTCCAATAGAAGGAAGCCTTAATCTGTCAGCAGGAATTGCGACAGTAACAGTAATGATTCGGGAAGAATATGAATATGACCCGGATGAGATTACATTGGATATCACTACTGACGAGTTTAAGGCTCCTAAATTACAGATTACAGCCTATCGGTTAGATGCTGAACAATACCTGAATCTGGCTAATGTACCTGTGAAGTTACGTTTGGTTTTACAAAACAAAGGTCAGGGCCCCGCATCGGATACACGTCTGGATATTTATTTACCCGACTATGCTAAACCTATAGACCGTCCTGCATTTGTACTAAACAATGTTGGACAAACGGAATCAAGAAATATAGAATTTAACTTTTCTGTTCGGGCAGACAGAATGATGGATGAGATACCTGTAAGAGTTGTCGTTATTGAGAGACACCAGAAATATGGATTGGATACGATATTGAAACTGCGGGTAAATACTATATCTGGAAATAGAAAGTAATCCTGACTAATCTGAATCTTTTCCATTGAAAGAGTAGTGTTTTTGCTACTCTTTTTTATTTATATTACATCCTGGTATACAAAATTGTATACTCTTTCAAAAACGATAATCGCTTAAAATGAATGTGTTATTTTCTGTAGCTATCCTATGCGTATAATTATTTGCTTTTGAATATTTTCAAAAAAAGTATTTTCTTACATGAAGTTTTCTCTTTTTAGGAAAATAACTAACAGTTTAGTCTCTTAAATCAAAACACAAAGATCTGCTCTCGCTCACTATGAAAAATGTATTCTTACTAGTAGTCACTGTATTTGCTGCTTTTGCCTGTACTACTGTAAAAGATTCTGATGATTATAAACTATTGGCCGCACGGACTGCATCTCTGGAAGAACAGATTCGGGATAGAGAAAAAGAAGTTGAAGAAGTAACTGCCTCCATTGGTAAAATTGACAGTAATCTTATGAAAATATCCGAACATGTAGAGATTATGGATGGCGTTAAACTACGTGAGATGGTTAAGAAGCCTGGTGAGATTGATCTAATGATAACAGAGATTGGAGATTATGTGAAGCAAAATAATGAAATGATAGCTACACTGGAGAAGAAAGTAAACGAATCCAAGACTATCAATTCCGGATTGAAAACTATGATCGCGATGAAAAATACGCAGGTAGAAGAGAAAGAGAAACAAATTCAGGAGTTATTGAGTACAATTGAGAAAATGCAAAGTGAGTTTCATGGACAACTGGCGCAACGTGATTCAACCATTGCCAGAGTCCGGAATGAAATTAATCAGACTCAGGTGCAACTCGAACATACCAAGGAAGATGTCAGGATAAAAGAAGAAGAGCTGAATACCGGATTTGTTACCTTCGGTTCAAAACAGGAACTGGCGCAGAAAGGGGTGATTCAATCAGGTGGAAAAGTTATTCTTAATAATCAACTGGATGCAGAGGATTTCACACCTGTAGACATTAAAAGTACCAACGAAGTAAAGATTGGGGTAACCAAACGCCAGAAATTAGTGACTTCACATCCAACCGATTCTTACTACTTTATTAAAACAGATGGAAGTACCTATCTGAAAATTGTAGAACAGGAAAAGTTCTGGAGTGTGTCCAAATATCTGGTAGTATTAACTGAGAATTAAACCATACTATTATTTCAAATAAATTTGAGATCCTTCTTGCCTGACGATGTAAGAAGGATTTTCTTTTTAATAGGGATACGCATTATTAGAATTGAATGGTTGTTGCATGAAAAGGGAACCAGAGACAAGAAAAGAAATGTTACAAAATATAAGCTAAGCTGTTCAAAATCTTAAATCAACATGAGGGCAGAGATACGTTAGTTTACATAGTCGGTGTGAGCAATGTATTTGTGAATGAGATATCAGAAAGCTTGGTGCGATGTTATATATTTGTCCTTTACTTTAGTAGAAACCAATTGCTGTTTATATTCAACAACTCATCATCAATGAAACCTCGTTTTTTGTTATTTTTCTTTTTGGTCGCTTATGGCTGGTGCCAGGCCCAGATTGAACGTCCTGTTACCTGGGAGTTTACGGCAAAAGCAACCAGTGCACAGGAGGCTACACTTACATTCACGGCAACTATCAAAGAAGGCTGGCACGTATATTCCCAGTTTATCGAAGATGGTGGGCCTGTACCTACATCCTTTACATTTACTCCCTCTAAAGACTACCAATTAGTGGGAAAAGTTGAAGAGAAATCAACTCCAATCAAGGCGTTTGACAAAACCTTCAATATGAATATTACCTGGTTTGCCAATAAAGCTGTATTTACACAGAAAGTTAAACTCAGCAAAGCTACCAAGGTACAAGGTTCACTTGAGTTCATGGTATGTGATGATACAAAGTGTTTACCTCCGGACCAGGTAGAATTTGCAATTGCTGTAGAACCTTTGAAAGGAACTTCTGATGAAAAAACAGCAGATACCAAAGTAACTACTGAGACTACTACCAATGCAGTTGCAAAACAGGCGGAACCCAAAGCACCGGAAAAAAATACAGTTGCAGAAAGTCAGACAGATACAGGTGCTGTAGTAACTACAGAATCTACAAACGGAGGAGCATCTACTTCAGAGGAAGTAGTAGAAAGCCAGCCTGTACAACAAACTCCAGTAGCAACTGTAGGGGCTCCACAGGAGCAATCTCTCTGGATTACATTTGTGGCTGGATTGCTGGGAGGGTTTGCTGCTATTCTGATGCCTTGTATTTTTCCATTACTACCCCTTACTGTAAGCTTCTTTACCAAACAAAGTGGTTCCAGAGCCAAAGGTATTCGCATGTCTATGCTGTATGGCATCTCTATTATAGTTATTTATGTATCACTAGGATTGCTGATTACAGTATTATTTGGGGCAGATGCTTTAAATGATCTCTCTACCAACGGTATTTTTAACTTTTTCTTCTTTGTACTGCTGGTTGTATTTGCAGCCTCTTTTCTCGGAGCATTTGAGATTGTCTTACCTTCTTCGTGGGTTAACAAGGCGGATATGCAATCTGAAAAAGGTGGCTTATTGGGAATATTCTTTATGGCTGCTACTCTGGCATTGGTTTCCTTCTCCTGTACAGGCCCTATTATTGGTACCTTGCTGGTACAGGCTGCTTCTATGGGACAATTGCTTGGACCTGCTGTAGGAATGTTTGGATTTGCTTTTGCATTGGCTTTGCCTTTTACATTGTTCTCTCTGTTCCCTTCCTGGTTAACTTCTTTACCAAAAGCAGGTAGCTGGCTGAATACTGTAAAAGTAGTATTAGGATTTCTGGAGTTAGCTCTTGCATTGAAATTTTTATCCAATGTGGATCTGGCATATCACTGGGAATGGTTTGATAGAGAAGTATTCCTGGTATTATGGATTGTAATTTTTGGTTTGTTAGGCTTATATCTGCTGGGTAAGCTAAAATTATCGCATGATGGAGAGCAAACCGGAATTTCTGCTGTTCGTTTATTTTTGGCGGTTGTGACGCTGGCATTCAGTTTATATATGATTCCTGGCTTATGGGGTGCCCCTTTAAAAGTAATTGCAGCTTTTTTACCTCCTCAACATACGCAGGACTTTGACTTATATACGAATAGCCTGGGGGGAGGAAGCCAGCCTTCAGTGGCTAGTCATGCACCTCGTAAATACAGTGAAATATTCCATGCTCCTCTGAAGCTCGATGCATTCTTTGATTATGACGAAGGAATGGCTTATGCCCGTCAGGTAAACAAACCCGTTATTATTGACTTTACTGGACATGCTTGTGTCAACTGCCGGAAGATGGAAGCTACTGTATGGCCTGATATGGCTGTATTGGGACGATTACGGGAAAAATATGTATTGATTCAGTTATATGTGGATGATAAGACAGAACTTCCTGCCAATGAACAGTATGTATCTAAATTTAGTGGCAAGAAGGTGAAAACCATCGGTAACAAATGGAGTGATATGCAGGCAACACGTTTTAATGCAAATTCACAACCTTATTATGTGTTGCTGGATGCACAGGAACAGGTACTAGTGACTCCACAAGGTGCAAATTATGATGTAACCAACTTTATAAACTTTTTGGATCTGGGATTAAAGAATTATTCAGAAAAGAAAATCGCCAGTCTGAAATAAGGTCAAAACGATCTTTTATAAGAAAGCCACATGTATCGTGTTACATGTGGCTTTTTTGTTAGATTGTGTGAACAATAAAGTTTAAGACAACGAGATTAGAAATATACCAGCTAATTGTATGATCCCTATTCGGAAGTTTATACAGGACGTTTCCTTTGATAGAATAGATAGTTATAGAATCAATCATCAGCCTGAAATACATTGTATACTAAAATTTGATAAATATGAGATTTTAGATTCTTTTGGAAATAAACTGCCCAATAGTATTGTGGGAAAGAATCTGATTAGTAATACAACTGCCGAACACATTACTTCATTAACAGACCCAAAGCTAATTGATAAATTCAGGAATTTGTTTGTGGAAGACTCAGTGAAACCGCTGAATCAGGAGACTCCTCTCTATAAAAATTCTCTCTTGTTCTACAAGGGTAATGTAGTTGTAGGTGGAATAAACGTTTCATTTAACCAAGGTATACTTTGTACTATCAATCATGAATTTCTGAGTATAACACAAACAGACTTTGGTAAGCTCCGGGCTTTCTTTTTTGCGGATTTAAAGCATAATCCATATGAAGCAGTATCGTATTTCGGTAATATAGCTAACAAATGGCAGGAACATCTCTTTCCTGACTTCTATTTTAATCCACATTGGAAATTGTACGAAACAACAATTGGTACCCCCATACTTTGTCTGAATACAAATCGTGCTAAGTTACAGATCGAGACTGAAGAGGGGGTATTAATTTCTCCCGCTCAGTTAAAAAGGGCGACTTATGTAAAATACTATCCTTTTGCTCAAAAACGAAAAATGTTTGAGATGATTTTTTCATTATATAATGAAATGCGTTCAGACTATGATTTGCCTGAAATTAAAGGTGATATTGAATCCATACTACCATTTTTTGTAAGATTAAATAGTGTAACTATTCCTGTTAATGACAAGGATGATATTTTACTGAGCTTCAGCAATTGGGATGAAGAACACGGGCTTTATATCAGAATAAATGAAGTAGGAGATAAAATGGAATTTGATTTTTAATAAACCCTTCTATCTGCCTTTTCAATAAAACCACTCCACATACTCTTCTAATTTCAGGAAGGTTCAATTAGGTATCAATAAACCTGTAATGCGCAAATTAACCAATTGGACTCACCCATTTTCAGGGATATTATCCTTGTATCCCTTGTTTGTAAGATTTTATGGCATTTTAACAGGATGTCTTTTACTAAAAAGGCTGTTTTAAAGTATATAAAGTCACTAACTCCTACCCATAATCTTACTAAGCAAAGACAGAGATTATATAAATCCTATTTTGTATTTCAATATTGAGCAGTATTTCTATTATAGAATGTGAAATTAATCACCATTGCGATGTAATGTATTACTACTAATGGAGAGATATGAGCTTTGTTAACAGAGTAAAATAGTTGATAATCATGTGAGTATGTAATTGTGTTACGGGCTTGTTTTAGGAAGGGATATAAAGAGCCGTATCTTTGATGATGAAAAGTCTCTAAAGAAACATGTAAAATAGTCGTTTTTATTTAAAACAAAGAATTACTCTTTTATGAGATCACTCCATTTTTTTCTCCTGCTATGTGTACTTTTATTGTTCAACGCCTGTCGAAAAGATGCCGTTGACAAGGAAATTGTTGATCCTGATCCGGTTACGCCAGATTTAGGTGTGAAAGTGACTTCAACTATTACAGGGTTTGTAGTAGATGAAACAAATAGTCCTGTTGGTTGGGCTACTGTTAACGTAGGTGACAAATATATCAAAACAGATGAGTATGGCTATTTTAAAATAGCTAACGTTTCTGTAGCACAGATTGCCGGTCTGATTAAAGTAACAAAAAGTGGATATATAGACGGATACAAGACAGTCATGCCTTCAGCGAACAAAGAAAGTTTTGTACGTATTAAACTGGTACCCAAAAAAGAAATTGGTACAGTAGAAGCTGTTTCTGGTGGTACTGTTACTACTACAGATGGAGGAAAAATTACTTTACCTGAAAATGGTGTTGTAAATGCTTTAAGTGGTGCCATATATAGTGGAAATGTACACATAACTGCTAGTTGGCTGAATCCTGCTAGTACAGAAGATTTACAAATGAACATACCAGGTGATGCAAGAGGTACAGACAGCAGTGGTTATTTAAAGGCATTAAAAGCATACAGTACAATTGCCGTTGAACTTACTGCCGATAATGGACAATTGTTACAGATTGCAGATGGCAAGTCTGCTACTATCAGTCTTCCAATACCTTCAGGTTTATCTGCTGAAGCACCAGCCACTATTGACTTATGGAGATTTGATACAACAACAGGATTGTGGAAAAAAGAAGGTTCGGCTACCAAAACAGGTGATGCCTACGTGGGTACTGTTTCTCACTTCTCTTTCTGGGAAGCAGCAGAAGGAGTATCGTTTGTCAATTTATCCGTACGAGTTGTAGATGCTTCGTCGCAACCTTTGGCGAATGTACCTGTTAGCATAAACATCGCCGGACTGCCTAAAAATGCAGGACATGGTCGTTTGGGATTTACAGATGCCAACGGATATATCAGTGGAGCTGTTTTTGCCAATAGAGATCTGGTACTGGATATTCTTACTCCTTGTGCTATTTCTGCTTATTCGCATGATTTTTCTACTACCTCTGTAGATCTGGATTTAGGTACACTAACAGGTAATCTGGGACAAAGCCAGGTAACCATTAGTGGTACTGTATCCAATTGCGAAAACCAACCTGTTGCCAGTGGACATGTACAAACCTATGATGGTGGCTTTTACAACCGGATCGCAATCAGTAATGGCAATTTTACCTATACAGGATTGGCCTGTACGAATACAGATGTCAATGTGGTAGTAGTTGATAATGCAAACTATCAGCAAAATACACCTAAAACAGTAACGCTGCATTCAGGAGTGAACAATCTGGGTGCATTAACTGCTTGTGGGACAAGCACACTGGGTGTTATTACTTACACCTATGATGGCATAACTACAACTATTGCAGAACCTACAGATACAATAGGCGCTTATCTGGCAACTCCACAAAATATCTGGACACAGATTGTTACATTGAGTGATGGGGTAAATAACAGTCAGAAGATGTCATTTCAGTTTGATGGTGGTACAGCCCTTAATTCACAACATGCTATAACTGATGTGTTCTGTAATGCTTTTCCAAGTGGAAGAGGCTATTGGGCTACTCCTATTCAGCTCACTATTACAGAGTATGGAAAGGTAGGTGGTTTTATAAGTGGTAACTTCAGTAGTCAGATGTTGGATTTTGGCGATAACTCTTTGCATACGCTAAGCTGCACCTTCCGTGTCAGACGAAATAACTAAAAGTTGAAATGAATAAAAAAACACTCTTTATTTAATACAAAGAGTGTTTTTTTTATATACATATATTACCCTGATTTCTGAAAATCCAAGATACAATAAGGTACAAAGAGAGCAAAGATCACCTCAATCACGAAAGGTAGTGTAGGTGCGCAGGGATAAAAATTCCGCGGGCCTAGCGTTAGCCCTGTGGGGCGAAGCTTTGGAATTTTTTGTCCTTTTTTGCTTCATTTTTTGGACAAGCAAAAAATGAAGAGGTCAGTGGAAGAACAATGATTGGCACAACAAGCAAACTTGGATATAGAAATCAATACTACTACATCACCTCAAACCTTCCATTCGTCAAAAATAATTGTGTGAGGCCATCCATAACATAGCTTTGTAACAAACACTGCTACTACACTATGAACTCACGACAAGTCTACCTGGATTGGTTACGTATCTTTGCCATTATTGGTATGTTATTCTTTCATTCTGCAATGGCTTTTGTGGCTGAAGAAGGTTGGCATATCAAAAATAAAGATACCAGTAATCTGTTACTCGAGTTTAACTTCTGGCTCAGTCGGTTTCGGATGCCACTACTGTTTTTTATTTCAGGTGCTGTCGCCTGGTGGATTATGGAAAGCAAAACGGTTTCCTCGTTTATTGGCTTGCGATTTAGACGGTTATTTCTGCCACTGGTTTTTGGGATATTGGTCGTTGTGCCACCACAAATATACATGGAGCGGCTTACCCAGGGGTTCAAAGGTAACTTCTGGGATTTTTATCCTACTATGTTTAGTGGCAACGTCTATCCTAAAGGCAATATCAGCTGGCATCATTTGTGGTTTGTAGCCTATCTGTTTGTGTATGATGTAATGCTGGCTCCTTTTTTTGGATGGTGTAAAAGGCCTGCTGGAAAAAGATTTCTCCAGAAACTGAATTGGTTTGCCTCAGGACTACGTATATATTGGTTAACTGTTCCTGTCATTGTCTTGTTTAGCCTGTATTGTATAGACTATCCCCAAACACACGATCTGATACACGATCCCTGTTATTTTGTATACTGGTTGTTCTTTCTGCTGGTCGGCTATCTGTGTATGGCTAATCCTGTGTTGCTGGGCTCGCTGGAGCGTAATCGCAGACTTTCCCTTACACTGGCATTTTTGAGTATTGTCTCTATTAATTACCTGCGTTGGAATGAACTGGAGCCATTTGACCTACTGCCTGGCTGGCGAGCAGATGTACGAACCTATCTGTATCTGGCACTTTATCCCTTTACTGCCTGGACATGGGTATTTGCTATTATTGGCTATGGCAAACGATATCTGAACAAACCGAATGCTGCCTTAAACTATCTGAATGAAGCAGCCTATCCGTTCTATATTCTGCACCAGACAGTTATTATTGTCATTGTTTATTATGTAGTACAGACTACTGATACTATTGGGTCAAAGTTTCTGTTTACTTCCTTTGTTTCTTTGCTGATTTGTATGCTGATTTATCATACTTTAATCCGACCATTTGGATGGATGCGATTTCTGTTTGGGATGAAACCTCAGAAATTATCTTCTAAGGAGCCTGTACAGACAAGACAATTGGCAGAAGCAGATTAGCAGATGTTGTATTATTAAAAATACCCAATGAAGTTTTTTCGGACATATCTTTTTCCTGCATTCTTTGGATTGTTGATTTACATCTGCATTCGGCTGGTGAATGATGTGATTTCAGATACGAAGTTCTGGAAGAGAGCCTGGGAAATTAATGCCATTGAGATCTTTTTCAGCATTGTGGTAGGGTATATTTATGATCTGATTGTCCGGCACTTTGTGCATAAGTTCAGCAGACAACAGTATGCTGCTTTTACTGCTGGTATTCTTCTTAAGGAATTTGCTGTTGTGTACTTGTATTGCTTCATGATTTTGTCTGTGACTATGATACCCATGGCTGCACTTACAGACGACGGGCTTCAGATGTATGATGTCATTAATATCAATCTCATTCCTGGGTTATTCGTTTTGCTATATTATGCAATCGCAAGAGGAATGGTATTACTAAAATATACCTATGAGCAGAAAGTGAAGATTGAAAAGATGCAGAACGATCAGTTACAAACAGAGTTGAAGTTCCTGAAAGCTCAATACCATCCACATTTTCTGTTTAATGCACTGAATACAGTGTATTTTCAAATGGATGAAGATGTGGCAGGAGCTAAAAAGACACTAGAGAAGTTTTCACAGTTGCTTCGCTATCAGTTATATGATCAGCAGGTAACTGTGTCTGTAGAACGGGAAATTGCCTATCTGCATAATTTTATAGAGTTGCAACGTATCCGCAGTAGTAGTCGTTTGCAGCTTCAGGTAGAGATTGACGAAAGTTTAAAAGAGCAACAGATCTATCCATTACTCTTTTTACCTTTGGTTGAAAATGCATTCAAATATGTAGGAGGAGATTATCAGTTAGTCATTTGTCTGAGACAGCAAGTCAATGGAATTAGTCTTGAAGTTGACAATTCACTACCCTTGCTGGTGTCTTCTGTAGAAGGAGTAAAACAACGTTCTGGTGGAATAGGGTTAGATAATCTCCGCCGCCGCCTGGAATTATTGTATCCTAATGCACATGCATTGGAATTATCCCGGACAGACGCGTTATTTAAAGCCCGGTTATTTATTCAAACGCACTAAATACATTTCTATCATGCGATGTATCATCACTGACGATGAACCTTTTGCTCTTAAAGGAATAAAAAGCTATGTAGAGAAGATAGACTTTTTGCAATTGGTAGGTACCTGTGAAGATGCTCTTCAGTTAAACTCGTTGCTTAAACAGCAACCAGCAGATTTGTTGTTTCTGGATATTGAAATGCCTCTATTATCAGGTATTGACTTTCTACAACAATTGATCAATCCTCCAATGGTCGTTTTTACAACAGCTTATGAGCATTATGCATTGAAAGGATATGAATTGAATGTGGTTGACTATTTGGTAAAGCCTATTCCTTTTGAACGATTTTTAAAGGCTGCCAATAAGGCTTACGATCTTTTTCGTTCACAAAGTCAGGTAACACCAGAACCTGACTTTCTGTTTGTAAAAGTGGATGATAAACTCATTCGGGTAGAACATGATGCTATTTTATATATGGAAGCCCGTGAGAACTATGTAATGATTTATACTACTACACAGAAGCTGCTGGTACACATTACATTAAAATCCATAGCAGAACAACTACCTGCCAGTCAGTTTATACAATGTCATAAGTCATATGTAGTCAATACCCGAGCCGTAGTACAGGTAGAAGGAAATGTTTTATTTCTAGGCAATGCGCATATACCTATGTCTAAGATACTTCGTGATGAGGTAATCAATCGGATTGTAAATAATAGGTTAGTGAAGAAATAACTTTAGGGATTGAGAATAACGCCTTAGCACAAGAAATTATACATATCCAATAAGAACTTCTCCTTGTCCTCTTTAAAAAACTCCTTTCTCCGTCCTCCTGAAAGGATCTTCCCGCCCTGCCTGCCACACATCAGCGTGGGCGGGACAGGTGTGACAAATAGAGCCATCTCTGGTTTCTGTGAGAAAAAAATGCACTCCAAAAGTAAAATCCGTTGATCTTATCAAGAATAATAAAGGTAGAGGCATACACTTATTCTGATTGCTTTCTTTTCTGAAAAGTTATAAAATAGGCTAAGAGATATGATTATCTTTGAGTATAGGTAATATACACCTTCCTCCCATTTTTTACTAGAAGTACATACATACTTGAAAACACATTGGCGATGTTTATACATTCACCGACAGGATCACCCTTTCTTTCACTCCATGTGTCAAGTTTGGCAGAAGTGAATCTTCGGAATGATAAACGCTTTGTGGGCGAGGCGGATGTGCAAACAACATAAAACGTGGCGACTTTTCATTTATTCCTGATGAGGAATACGATCCAGTGAGAGGTTTCTCAGAAGCCTGGTTTGGTTGAGTACTGTTTATAGTTTGTACAGATGCTTTCTCTATCTGCTTTACAAAATTCAGAGCCTTGAATAGTTCAAAGTCCATGAATTCGTATTGCTCTTCCTGTTCAAGTCTTTTCCATATATCATAGGCTGTTTTAATGCGAATCCGTACCTGATCCCGCTTTAGTTCTTTTACTATATACTTAGCTGCATTGTCTTTATCCTTTTTCTTTTCCAGCACAGCCAGGTGGTACTCATTGCGTTTGTATTTCGCATTAACCTCTTTATACTCTTTTTCCGCTTTTTTGAGTTGCTTGTTACGTTCTTTGGAAACAGGCTGGGCTTCCAGTTCTGTTTTTTGCTGCGTTGCGTGTGCCAACAGTTTAGTCAGAAGAGTTTGATTGGCAAGTGATTGTTCCTCATCTTCCTGAATGGCTCGGATGCGTTGCTCCATCCGGAATAGTTCATGGTTAAGGCGGGCTTCATAGACCATCAGGCGGTAATATTCAGATTTGTATTTGCGGATAGCGGTTGTATTGGTATGATAACGAGGCATATCTTTATGTTAGAGTACTGATGTTTTTTACGTGATTTATTTATCCTAAAGATACAAAAAATAATAGTGCTATTGAAGGCGTTTTAGCCATTGCTTGATAATTTTTTATTTTTGATTATCAGTTTGTTATGTTTTTCTTTTTTTCTTTTTACTAGTAAGGGTTTGTATAGATATATTACTATCTTTGGAAAAGCTGTAATACCCTGCATGACAAGAGGATAGCCAACCTATGGCTATTTGTTTCGTATAAGCCTCAAAATCAGACTTTTATTAATGTGTCACCAAACCTGTAATTTTTTACAGGGTAAAATCCTTTTTACTACTATGGAGATGAACAGAACATTTCGGTTTGTACTTGCCCTTCTGATAGGAGGTGTAGTACTTTATTTGGCTTATCATTTTGGACTTATCGTAAATCCGTCTCCCAGGTAGTTCTTCTTTTGCTTGCTACAATTGCAAGTAGCATACAGTACCCTCTCAATGCTGGATTCCTGTATGCTGGCAAGTAGTTGGCTGTGTCTTAAGGCGTGTGATAGTTTGTAAGGATTGTCTTTAGTGTTCTGCCTTCTTCTTTTTGGATCATATCAGTAAATGCATCAGAAGGTATTTGCTTCAGAAGCTGGCTGCAATAGCCTGTGACAAGCTGAGTAATGACTTTGTAACTCTTTTTTGTCGGACAGCCTCCTGATTGCTTCACTATGGTAGGGAATGCTGAGAAATCGCCATGGGTGGTATTCAGGATTTTATAAATCTGTTTAGGGCCCTGTAACAATAAATTAAAATTATATACAGAATCGATAGTTGCCTGGCCTTCGGTTGAACTGCTTTCCAGACGCAGATAAGGAGTTTTGTTTGAAACAAAATCATGACTGATCTGATTAAAAAGGCTATCCTCTTTGGCATCTGTGCCATAATGGTGAAATTCTGACCCATCCAGAGATATCACTGCATCGATGTCGGTATATGTCATCCCTAGCACTACACCCGCCAGGCCTCCCCAGCTATAACCAACTACAGCTATTCGTGAAGAGTCAACCTCTGGCAGTTTTTTTAAATATTTTAGTCCGAAAGCTGCATCAGAAACCTGTTCCATCAGATCGGCTTGTTGCATGGTCATATCGCCTGGGTAGCGACCAATAGAATTGAATGATACAACAATATAACCATTCCTTGCCAGTTCTTCCAGTAGTTGGATGTTCTCATATCCCATTCCATTGTAACTAGCCATATATAACACCAGCGGAAACTTACCTGCGGCAGCTATAGCGTTTTTTCTGGAATGACTCGGTGAGGCAATGATCTTTTCGACAGAGGAACAATGGAAAAAATCAGCCAAACTTTTGGCTAACTGTGTGGAGAATCCATCACCTGCATGAGAATCTGTGTAAAAATTAGCCCGTTGCTCAAATAAGGAAAGCATGTTTCCAAACATCAGAATAGAATCTGCCCGTGAACTATCTGCGGGATACCAGATGTCCAGATCAACAGGACGATAATACAGATAGTGAGTTTGGGGGCCATCTGACTTATACAAACGAGAGCTATCTGTGATTCGTATAGTCTTAAAGCCTGAAACATAATAGATACGTTCCTGGGAAGTTTGACAGGCTGACAAAAAGATACTGATACATATAATTACACAGGAGGAAAATAACTTCATAGGGAAAAGGTTTGGAAAGTGTGTGAAAAGTAAAAACCGAAATTGCAAAATTGCCTGAAGGAGTGCCGGGTTTTAACTTTCTTTAACCTATGAGGCTATTTTTATACGGTTAATCAAGGTGAACTGTTAAAAAAATTAACCTTTTAATGGCTGTTTAGTTGTAATTGGCATGGCTTTTGGAGAAAGGATGAAGTTTTATGAAATGACTTTATATAGAATCGGGATTGGTTGAAAAGAGAGAATATTTGTGTTTATATAGGTAATAATTTATTGGGAGATTTAGACTAAGTTTCCAACTTAGCTAGATAATTAGTTATATTTGGGTATCAGTTTTGGCTGATTAATAATGTCTATTGAATATATTAATGTTTTTTGGGCGCTGAGCTACTTATGAATAACAAAGATTCTTTATTGGTCTATCTGGCCGATGATGACGAGGATGATCGGATGTTTTTTACTGATGCTGTAAAGCAAAACTCCCGGTCAATCCATGTAGATAGTAGTACCAATGGTGAGCAATTACTGCAAAAAGTGTTTAATCAGGATTTATTGCCCGACGTTGTATTTTTAGATTTAAATATGCCCAGAAAGAATGGTTTGGAGTGTCTGCAAGCCATTCGTGCCAATAGTACAACACAACATATCCCAATTATTATCATTTCGACTTCTTCGGCCATCGAAAATATACGAAAAGCTAACTCGTATGGGGCTAATTTCTATATACAAAAACCAGATGATTTCTTTGAGCTGAAAAGATTAATAGAGATAGGGATTCAATTCTCACTGGCAGAAAGAAAAGAAGAAGATGTCTTTTTACTCAACGAGGTACTTTCTGCTTAAATAATAGGGCAAATCAAACAATAGAATACACCTGCTGCGCAACCGTAAAAGTGGCATGGTTTTTTAAATACAGGGTGTATGAGTCGGATTTTATTTAGTGTTGTCCTGATCATAGAAGTGCTACAGCATAACTCAGATATAACTTATATAGAATTGATTTCCTTACATTATAACTAGAGAAGTCTATCATTTTTAGTCGAAGAGTATTGTTGTAAAGATAAACTACTTATCCTGCCTTTTTCTGATTGCTTGGGAATATACATATCCTGAGTTTGACAAAAATATCTGCTCTGAAATGAAAAAAGTATACAGAAGTTATGCCAGAAAATCTGGTTGCCTCTGCTTCAAAAAAGAGGCTTAGATGTATAGACAATAATTCAATCAGGAATGAATAAAAAAATAATTGTAGATATTCAGAATAAGACTTCTGTCTCTATCGACTCTTGTGAAAAAGAACCTATCCATATTCCGGGAAGTATACAGCCTCATGGGTATTTACTGGCAGTTACAACCGATACACATATAATTACCCATTGTAGTGCCAATGTTGAAAAATTCCTTCACCAGTCAGTAGAACAGGTGCTGGGGGCTTCACTGGAGACTCTGTTTACAAGTCAATATGCATCTATCGTTTCCTTTCTGGAAAATGAACAGGCAAGGGCCAACAGTACTCTGTTGGTAGAGCATCACAATGGTTTTGGGTATTGCCATTTATCTGTTTACAAGAGTAACGAGTTATATATACTGGAGTTCGATCAGTGTTCTGACCTGGCAGAAGATCTGTCAGCCGCCAGAGCTGGTATCAATGAACTCCTTATGTTGGTACAGAAGCCACAAAGTATACAGGCGTTGTGTCAGGCTATGGCTGTTTATGTACAGAATAAGCTAGGATTTGACCGGGTTATGATTTACCGGTTTCATCCGGATTATACTGGTGAGGTGATTGCCGAAGCTGTACATGAAGGAATGGAACCTTATCTGGGATTGCGTTATCCGGCAGGTGATATTCCCCCTCAGGCCAGGGAGTTGTATGTACGTAATAAGATACGGATCATTGCCAATGTGCAATACCAGCCTGTCCCTCTTTTTACGTATGTGGAAGGGGATAAGACTCCTGAGCAACTGGACCTTTCTGATTCTTTTCTGCGAAGTGTATCTCCTATACACATTCAGTACCTGAAAAATATGGGAGTGGCAGCCTCTTTTTCATTGTCTATTATAAAAGATAACAAATTGTGGGGTCTCATTGCCTGTCATCACAACACACCTAAATATGTAAGTCCCAGCCAGCGACAAGCTGCCTTACTGTACGGTTTGGTGCTGAGTTCGCAGTTAGACGTATATGAGCGGGCTGAATCCCTGCAACTGATTGCCAGAGTAGACGAAGCACTGGATGTCTTGTTGAAGAAACTACAGCGGGAAGGTTTAGATGTGAACAGACTTATCATAGATCCCTCACTGGAACATATATCAGGTGCTACAGGAGTTATTGCACTGATCAAGGGCCGGGTTTATCGTAGTGGGCATACGCCTTCAGAGGAAGAGACATTGAATCTGCTTACCTTTCTGCATAGTCATGCTTCCAGTGGAACGTTGGTCACACAAAAACTGGTTGATATTTTTCCGGAAGCAGAATCTTATGCGAATCTGGCATCGGGAGTTATTTACCATCGGCTGACAAAATCAACGGATGATGCCATTGCCTGGATAAAACCTGGGCTGGATCATGTGATTACCTGGGCTGGTAATCCTGATAAAGCTGTAGAAAAAGACAGTGAGACACAACAGCTCAGGCCACGCACGTCTTTCGCTGCCTGGCAACAAATAGTAAAGAATGAAAGTGATCCATGGCATAACCATCAGATCAATGCTACCTATCTGTTTGCCTCTTCTTTGCAGAAATACCTGCATCTGTCATATCTGAAGAAAGAAGAAGAGAAACAGCGGTTGCTGGCTGAAGAGTTAAAGAAATCCAATGAAGAACTGGATAATATAAACTGGATTAATGCACATGATTTGAAGGAACCTCTTCGTAAGATCCGCGTATTTATTTCCAGAATGCTTCAGGCAGAAGATCTTCCAGAGAAAATTGGAGAGGATTTGATGAAAGTAAATAAGTCTGCCATACGTATGCAGGCACTGCTTGAGGATATTATGAATTATGCACGGGTAGCAGCACGAGAACAACTGCATAGCCAGGAAGCAGATCTAAATGTGGTATTACTTGATGCATTGGATAATTTTTCAGACGAAATACAGTCCAGAAATGCCATAGTATTTGTAAATCCTATGCCTGTGATCTATGGTAATGCCTTTCAGTTGAGACAGCTGTTTACCAACCTGCTTGGTAATGCCCTGAAATTCACTCCTTCAGATAAAACACCTGAAATTATTGTGTCACATCCGCAAAGTCCTACTGATGAAGTGACCGAAGCAGATCTGGCTCAATTTTTCATTGTCACTGTAACAGATAATGGTGTGGGATTTGATGAACAGTATAAGGAGCGCATTTTCAAGTTGTTTCAGCGACTGGATAACAACGTGCATGGTACAGGGATAGGGCTAGCCATTTGTCGTAAGATTATGGAAAATCATCAGGGAAAGATTGAGGTAAGTAGTGAGCCCGGAATTGGAACTACTTTCCGGTTGTATTTTCCCCTTGAGTTTGTCAAACCTACTACGCTTACTAGCTAATTTATAAAAGCTAAAGCCCTATCTGGGGCTTTAGCTTTTATATTTATATTATGGTTATTGACTTACTGCTTAATCACCTTCTCTATCTTAACACCCTTCGTTGTTAACACCTGAACGAAATAAAGTCCTGAAGGTAATCCGGATGTGTTTAGTTGAGTTTTCTGATTAGAAGGATAACTAGTTTGCAGGATTCTTCCCTGTCTGTCAAAAAGAGCAACCGATGTAATGAGATTGTTGCTGCTTATTATAAGCCGATCCTTTACTGGATTTGGATACATATGGGTACTGTGGTCAGAAGCAGACTCTGTAGCCAGTGGCAATGCATAGATTGTTCTTGCCAGATTGGTTTCAATCGGTGCATTGTAATCGAAAAAGATATTTGCCTTATTCGTTACCTGTGTACCTGTAGATAAAGTGGGCAATGTTTTAATCTTAAACAATATATTGCCTTTGCCTCCTGCTTTCGGATTACCGGAAGCAGCTGCCAGTTCAATATCCTTGAAAATAAATTCCACTGTATCTCCTTTAATCTGTGCCCGAAATGAATGTGAGGCATCCAAAACCTGAAGTGTATTAATATCAAACTTTGTAGGGTCAATGACATCTCTTACCAATACATGGACAGCTGACGCATTTCCGATATTTTCAAACTCAATGTTGTAATGCAGATAGTTTCCAATATTTTCCGGATCTACTCTATCTCCTTCCAGACAAGTTTTGGCATTTGGGTCCATTGAGTTGATTACCTTCTGATTTAAGATAAATAGGTTATCTTCTGGTGTGGTATCACCTTGTGGAGAGTCAATACTTGCTGTAAAACCAAGTATATCATCTGCGTTCAATGATGGAGTTTCCAGTGGTGAGTTCAGATTTAATCTAATTGAAATTCTTCGTATTTCGAATGGAGCCAGATTGGTGTAACTCCATACTAACTCATTATCTGACTGACTGCTAATAGCAGGATCTGCAGTGACAAAATCAGTTCTCTGGTTGTCAAATAGGAGATGGATATTACCCGAAAAGGATTGATTGCCTTTGTTTTTATATACGATTGTATAACCTGCATCAAAGCCCGGTCTGGCTGTTCCAAAAGGGGTAATTGCAATTTCCAAATCAGGATGGACGCCCTTGGCCGTCATACAGAAATCCTGCGTTTGTGTTGACTTGTTTAGTATCGGAAAATCAAAAGTTGCTGATGCTGGTGTGATCGTGAAGTAATCCGGATTTTCCAGTTCTGGTGTTACGGTAAATAGTCCTGCGCCAGTGTAAAAAGAAGAGTTTGCTGCTGGATTGATCAAAGATGCCTCACTCTGCCCATCACCAGAGAGACGGAACTTTACGCCCAATGCGGATAAATCTGTTATTCCACACCCATTGTTATCACTATCAAAGCGTGTGTGTACTGTAATAGTATTAAAGTTATCTTCTCCAGGAACGAAATAACAATGAGAGGTGGCAACAGTTGTTTTGTTTTCAGACGCTGTGATTTGTTCCAGTATCTGCGGCAACTGAGATTCATCTGCACAGATCGCTTCCAATTTGGGACTTTCCTCAAGTACGAGGCTTTCGTTAGCTCCATTTTTCATAAAGATAGAGGTAAGATTAGGGCCACCGCATTGGAGATAGGTCATCGCTATGTTTTTACTTACATCCAGTGTGATGAGTGGATTATCATAACAGATTAAGATGCCAAGTTCCAGATTCTTGGTTAGATCCAATGTTTTTAGCGATGTCTCTGCACAAAACAGACTTTTTAACTTTACCAGTTTGGAAATATTTAACGGCTTTGTGAGAGGATTATTCGTAATATCTACTCCTGTCAGAGACGTATTTACTGAGAAATCCAGAGAATACAATTTGTTGTTAGTAGAAACAAATGTCTGAAGGGCAGGTGATTGAGAAAGATCAATATTGGTAAGATTATTATTGTGACACCGCAAATGTTCCAGTTTTGGCAGTTCTCCCAAATAAAGAGAATATAGACTATTGTTAAAACAATGTAGCTCCTGTAAATTGATCAGTGTTTCTACATTGACATTGGTTAGTTTGTTGAATGAGCAATCCAGATAGTTCAGTGCATTTGTGTTTACTGGAAAATATATCTGCTCCAGTAAATTATTGTTACACTCTAATCGCTCAAGTTTAACAAGCTCCTGTATATTCAGTAGAGTTAAAGAGTTATATGAGCAATTCAGGTATTTTAGATTGATAAATGCTTCTATTCCTGTGAGATTAGAGATCTGCGCTGAATCAAGAGAAAGAGTAGTAACTGTCAATGCTTCTGTTGATTGAATTTCTCCATCCAGATTGGCATCTGCACCTGATAAAAATAACTGGGCTTTGAAGTTTTCATCCGGAATATTGACAATTTGTGCGTTTGCCATTCCGGCCAAAAGTAATAGAAATAGTAGTAGTTTTCTCATGTTTTTGATTTAAAATACCAGACTAAGTTCATCCGTTTTTGGGTAATGTGTAGGCTATTTATCTATTATAAGGAGTTGTTATGTTGCCTGTATGTTAATGCTTGTTGAATAGTAATAATATAAAAGTGATGTAGGATATACTATAGAACTGATACTAACTAAAAAAGCCTGGAAACATTCTTATTTACATCTTACCTTATATTGACAATCAATTTCTCTTCCATTTAAGATTGTTTTTAGCTGTTGTATCTCTATTAGACCTCTGTATATAACTGTTTTTAAAAGGCATTTGTAAAAATAGCCCTACGTGTACCTATCTGCAGCGAACAGCTTTTCGTTACAGGATGGATGTAAATATCTGATAATTTTCTAATTGTTTGTATGTTACTATGTGTATAAATACATAATGTGACTTCTACACATTTTCGCGTCAACTTTGGAGACCTGCTATAATAATAGATTGGGAGGGGGTAGGTTGGTAATAACATTTCTCAAGACGCTTGCATTAGATCAAAGCCAATTAATGAATAAATATTCAAGTCCCAGCCAGGTTACACAGGATACACATGGTTATACCTTAGGTTACACTTTAATTTGTTGACAATGAGATAGGTAACACTGGTTACGCATTTTTCCCATTTTTCGCAAAAGTTCCCAGAAACAATAGCGTAATAGCTATACTCCCTTTATATACTATTATATTATAATATATAAATACACGCGTATAGAGAATTAGTGTAACCAGTGTAACTGGCCTAATTCACAGATTTTTAGAAGTGTAACTATTAAGTGTAACCATGTGTAACTAGGTGTAACTTGCCTTATTGTCAATTATTTACCACATGCTGGGGATTGCTTATAAGACTCTTGTGTCTAATAACTTTGAAAGAAGTAGTCAGAATCGTAGGCAATAGGGAGAAGAGAGACTTTTAGTCTGTGACTCTGACTATATAGAAGTACTTATAGACGCTTATTCTGATCGCAGGGACTTTACAGGATTCATTAAGGCCGCTTTGATAGACTGAAAGCTTACGGTTAGGAGTGCAATAAGAATTGCCAGGAGACTGGCTGCTGCAAATACCCACCATGAAAGAGCAATCTTATACGCAAAGTTTTCGAGCCAGTTGCTACAAACATACCATGCAATAGGGATGGCAATAAGAATAGCCACCATAACCAGTTTCAGGAAGTCAGAAGATAACAGTGTTACAATACTACTGATGGAAGCTCCCAGCACTTTCCGGATTCCAATCTCTTTTGTACGTTGTTCAGCAGTAAAGGCAGCCAATCCAAACAATCCTAAGCAAGCTATAAAGATGGCAAGGCCTGCAAAGAAAACCGCCAGTGTTCGTACAATTGTTTCACTTTGATACAGTCGGTTATATTCTGCATCCACAAAAGAATATGTAAAGGGGTATTTTGGATTCATTTTAGCACAGATAGCCTGCAAGCTTGCTAATGCCTGTTGGGTTTGCCCCGGTTGAGTACGAATCAGAATATTGTCATAGTTCCAGGTCTCTGCCAGTCGGATAATCAGTGGCCGGATAGGCACATGCAACGAATTAAAATGAAAATCTTCGATAAGACCTACAATCTTGCCAGGTTGCTTACCAAATGTTAGTGGTTGTCCAACAGGGTCTTTATATCCAATGCGTTTAGCAGCAGCTTCATTGATCAGGTAATTGGTCGTATCTGTGCCATAACTAGGTGAGAAATCCCTGCCCTGTAGTACTTTGATTTTCATGGTTTTGGTAAAATCATAGCCTATCCAGGTATTATTAAACTGAATAGCTGAGGTAGGGTCTTTTCCAATCCAATGTACACCATCTGTAGTATTTCCATTATACAAAGGATCAGTTTGCATATGGGTAACCGATTGGATACCCGGCATTGAAAGGAGCTCCTGTTTAAAGGCTGTATATTTTTGGGCAATCTCCCCTTCGCCCTGTATCCTGATCAGATTTTCGCGGTCATATCCCAGATGTTTGGTTTGGATATAGTCCAGTTGTCGATAAATGACCAGAGTACCAACAATAAGCAACATAGAAAGTACAAACTGAAATACCACTAAACCCCGACGAAACAATAACGCACCGGAACCAAACCGTAATTTGCCTTTTAATACATTGATAGGGTTAAGAGAGGAAAGGAAGAGTGCCGGATAACTACCCGCTAATAAGCCCATGACCAAAAGAATACCTGCTAGCACCAGACCAAAGGCCGGATCGTGAAATGGTAATAGTAATTCCTTGCCTGTTAACTGATTGAAAGCTGGAAGGATAATAGATACCAATACTAATGCAACAACCAAGGCTAAAAAAGTAAGAAACATAGCTTCTCCTAAAAACTGTGCAATCAATGCAGCACGGGGAGCACCTACTACTTTTCGTACGCCTACTTCACGGCCCCGGTTTACAGAACGGGCTGTTGCCAGGTTCATAAAATTGATAGAAGCAATTAGTAACAGGAACACTGCCACTATAGAAAACAATTGTACATATTCAATCCGACCACCAGCCCGATGCCCATCTTTAAAGTCAGAATACAGGTAGGCTTCTGTTTCAGGTTGCAGAAACAGCTCAATGTTAAACGTTGGCCCTATATCTGTATTCCGCCCTTTGAGAAATGTTTTGAGCTTGGCATTTAGCAAGGCAGGATTAGCATCCGGACGAAGCTGGATTCGAGTGCCTGGACCCGCATTACTCCAGTCCATGAGCCAGGTTTCGCGTTGCAAATACTGTTTCCAGTTGCGTAAGAAGTCATAAGGCTCAGGTGAGTTAGCAGGGAGGTTCTCAAATACAGCGGTGATCTGATGATCAGCATAGTTATCAAACCGGATTGTTTTTCCTACTGCTTTTTGTGGCGTGCCAAAATAAATCTCAGCGAGTTTACGGGAAATGGCTACGCTATTAGGGGTAGTTAGTGCAGTTGTTGCATTTCCGGCAAGAACAGGTATGCTATACATGATCAGCCAGTCTGCACCTACAAAATGCCCTTTTTGTTTGGTACTTTTGCTACCAACACTAAGCAGATGTGATTCTGGCCCAGAAAATCCGGCAGCATACTCTATTTCTGGAAACTGTTTTTTGAGTTCATCCGCTAATATACCGGGTGTATCTTCGTCTGTTACAATCCGCCCATCTGCAATCTCATGTTCCATAATCCGATACAGGCTGGCACCATTGGGATAGTGAGTTCCTATACTGACTTCATCCTGTATCCATAGAAAAATAAGCAGGCTGGATGCAATGCCTAATGCCAATCCCAGGATATTGATCACTGAGAAAGCTTTGTTCCGCAACAGATTGCGAAAAGCAACTTTGATATAGTTAGAGAACATACAGCAGCTTTATGGAAAAACAGGTGAAAAATCATCTTTATGATAGTATTGACTACGCAAACATTTTGCCAGAGCTTCTCTATGCGGTTTCAGGCCTAAATTGATTACTGATAGAAAGTCGAATGTTCACTTTCGGACATAGTATGTTCACTAGTGAACTAATAGGCTCAATGATAAACTATTGCATTTTTTGATGATATACTTTTGTGCTATTTATATAATTGTCTTTATAACCTATCTCTTAATTCACTTTATATATGAGAAAAACCCTTACAGTTTGTGTGTTATTTCTTTGTTGCTTATCTGGTTTTGCACAGTCCAAACCGTTAGATCAAATGACGATTGGTCAGATTGATTCAGTTAGAAGAAGTATAGATAAGAAATATACAGAGCTTGATTCTTTACGAAATGTATATAAGCTGGATTCCTTGTCGTATGAATTACATAAATTAGAACTGGAAGTCTCAGGGAAAGATAAAAATTATACGGCATTTATGGTGTTTACCCAAACATCATTTAACAAGGTATCTTCTTTTAATCAGGAATTGCAGGGATTAGGTTTTCCAACATTGACGACTCATTCAACAGGTATAGGATTTGGAATGGCTATTAAAAGAAAACGTCTCCTGCATGAAGGTTTTTTAGTGGTAAATTTTAATAATAAAGTAAGTAAAGGAGATGACAAAGTCTGGATGAGTGGAGAAAATATCTTTAATTATCAGCTAGGATTCGCTGTATTGAATAGGAAACGCTTTCAACTGTATCCTTTTGCCGGCATTAGTTATGGCCTTGTTTCCATCGAATTGAGAAAAAAAAGAAATATGACCGATCCAAATTCATTAGAAGGAATTGCACAGGCAATAAATGAGGCTCGTATTTCGAAAAATGAAATACAGATAAGTACAGGTCTGCAATTAGATTACCATTATAGTTTTAATAGTGGCTTATCTGGTTTGATCATTGGATTAAAATACGGACTTTCCCGAGATGTCTTATCGGATAATTATGCAGCCAATGGTACAAAAGTGAACTATAATCCTGATATAATTTATAGAAATACTTTTTTGGCGCTATCTCTTAAGATATATTGAAAATAAAAGACTGCCATTCAGTGATTGTAATTATATATCGCTGAATGGCAGACAAATCAATATAATGGCATAATACCTTTCAGATTCAGAGTGTATCTACTTTGGTTTTCAGCCATAAATCTAACTACAGATTTATGGAGTTACACTAAGAGCTATTTACTATACTGTACCTCTGTCAATGTTTCTGAAAAAGTTATTCACCGGTATTAAAGTCCTTAAATCCTCTGGGTACATAACGGATATCAAGAAAATCAACTACACACTTAGGGCCTTTGGGAGATTGAGCATAGAAGCCAATCTGCATGGGAGCTGTTGTTGCGTAAGCAAACGTGCGTAAGATGTTCCAGGTTTTGCCGTCTGTGGAATAATAAAAGCAGAATACTTTTCCTGCTTTGGCTACTTTCAGGTATATTTCCTTGGCAGCTACCTGTATATGGTAATTATCGTCAGTCTTTTTGTCTTTGATTACAGAAGAACCTACTCCGATGTGTTTCTCATCCAGTTTTTCGAACAAAAGTTTTGCCCAGTTTTCGCCATCACTGTACAGGAGAATAGCTCCTCCATCATACATCGAATTGAATGGAGTTTTAACTTTTGCTGAAAAAATAAAGTTAGAATCAGGTTTAAATAATAGCTTCGGTGCATTGTTGGTGTAGTAGGAGCCATCTACAAACGTATAAAGGTCTGTACCTTTGGCCGCAGTAATTTGTAGCGAGTTAGGTGAGGTAACTTTGTACAGCTCTGGTTTATCAACCCATGTCCAGCTATAAGGTACACTTTTGATTTTTACACTATCCCCAGGTGAGGATACAGGCAATGCATAAGATACCTGGCAATACAACAGCAACAATGTGCTGCAGATGCATACTAATTTGTTCATAAAAAAGATGTGTTGTAAGTGAGTGTGATCTATCTCTTATACCCTAATTGGGAGGGTACAAAACCCTTCGATTAGAAGGTTGACAAACATAGGTAAAGTTTTTGACAATGGATGATAGATTTTTGAGTGAATGACTAGTTTTTTTGCAAAAAAAAGCAGAAATAGGTTGTTTTATTGTGTATTTGACAATTAATAAGTTTGTTTTTTGTGAAAAGTCATTCGTTTTCTGATTTTTTCTATAAAAAGTGAATGGTTGAGAAATATGGTTGTAATTAACATTATAGACTCTATACTATGCTTTTTCTGAGGACTACTTCTCTTTTACTTCTTTTGCTTATTGTAGGTTCTTTTGCCCAGAGGGAAAATACCTGGACTATGTTGGATAAAGGTTTGGACTATGCTGAGCTGGCTGCTCCTGTCAAATCCATTTATGGGGATTCAAAGATTACTGTACTCAGGATTGATCCTAAGAGCTATGAGTTTTTTCTGGAGTGTGCTACCGATCCTAAAAATAAGCGTATTACCCACACCCTGGCCGAATGGTGCAAGCAAAAGAAGTTTATAGCAGCTATTAATGCAGGTATGTTTGATGGAAATGACCCTACACAGCCTGATCATACATTTATGTGTAACAGAGGGTATATGAAAAGCTTTGATCATGTGAATAGCAGCAAAATGACAAACGATAAAACAGTAATCTGTTTTAGTCCAAAAGGCAAATCAATGCCCGCTTTTCAGATTGCAGATATTCAGAATTGCGAAACTTTTGCCAACCTGAAAGCCAAATACAATTGCCTGATTCAGGGTATTCGTATGATAGACTGTAAACAGCAAATACGCTGGCAAAAGGATAAAAAGAAATGGAGTGTTTGTGTGATGGGAATGGACAAAGCAGGAAATGCATTATTTATTCACTCCCGATCCCCTTATACTATGTATGAGTTTATTAGTATGTTACAGCAACTACCTTTAAACTTAAAAACACTGATTTATCTGGAAGGAGGTCCGGAAGCATCCCTGTATGTATCTTCAGGGAGCAAAACCGTGCAGCGATTTGGTAGCTATGAAACGGGCTTTAACGAAAATGATGGGAACGATCATTTCTGGAAGCTGCCTAACATTGTGGGAATACGAAAGAAACCCTGAGACTTTGCCCACTAAACTGTACACAAAATCCTGGTGGTACAATTGTAGACTTAGCACTTCTTATCAAATGGTAGTACTTTATACATGAAACGATCTTTTCACTTTCTTACTCGCAAGCTACATCGGTATCTGGGTCTTGTATTAGGCATTCAATTCTTGTTCTGGACCATTGGCGGACTTTACTTCAGTTGGTCTGATATGGACGAGGTGCACGGGGATCATCAACGGAAAGCCGCTTCTCCGGTACCTGTTAATGGGGCAATCGTGTCTCCGGTACTGGCCTTGCAAAATCTTCGCAACGTTCGTCCCGTCGATTCTGTTACTTCACTTTCTCTTATTCAGATACTAGGCAAACCTGTCTATCAGATCAAATGCCAGGCACATGGCACACATCAAGCAAAGACCTATCTGGCAGATGCATTAACAGGGAAGTTACGAAGCCCTCTTTCAAAAGAAGAAGCGATACAGGTAGCTCAACGACAGTTTACTATGCCTGCATCTGTGGTTGCAGTTGAATACCTGACTACAACAAACGGCCATCACGAATACAGGGAACAACCCCTGCCTGCCTACGCCATTACCTTTGATCATCCTTCACAAACTACAGTATATGTTGCCGCCGAATTAGGCACCGTGCAAAAGTTCCGCAATAACAAGTGGCGTGTTTTTGATTTTCTCTGGATGTTACATACAATGGATTACCAGAGCAGAGACAATATAGGCAACTGGGCTTTACAGTTATTTTCGATCCTGGGTTTGCTTACTATTATTTCAGGCTTTGTTTTGTATTGGATAAGCTCCAAACAAATTCGAAAGCTAAAAATGGCTTGATGTAAAGGTTTCTGTTAGCTGCCAGTTTCTGGTAGTATGAGTCTATCCAAACCCTTTTCTGTAAAGGTTTGGATAGATTATTAATGTGTCGACAATTTTTTTATCATTTCATCTGAGACAGGATCTGAATAGACTCCAAATGCATTAATAAGAGTACCTTTTATAGTATCTTCTTTCGCTGATATGGCGTAAATAATATTCTCATCTCCAGGATCTGTTTGTCCTTCAAAACGAAATACCTTATCAATCTGAAAGTCGGCAGGCGTAAGTTTCTGATGGTTTTCACCAAATCGTATACAATCAGTATCTAGATTGAAATCGTGTTCATAACCTGCCTGTTTAAGCCAGGTCAATGCTTCTGTCATGGTATCAAAAGCAGGGGAAGTATTTTGTTGATCCATCATCGTAAATAGGTTGAAACTATGTATATGAATAACTCAAATTTTATGCCTATACGTGTAATATATTGATAGTCATTGTTTTTTTGTGATAAGGGTTATTTAGGAACTACGATATATCGTATTTTTATGCGTCTGTCTCATTCTTGTAGCGAGATTGTATACCTATATTGCGTCATATTGACATTTATTTGTATATTACAAGTTAGACATAAATGCATAGAGCCAGAAATGACTGAATTATAAATAAAAAAAGAAGAAGATTGTATATAGTAAGAATCTGTTTTCCTATGCATCTATTCAATCCCTGTTCTCGTAAAGTACAACTACATTGCAGGTAGGGACACCATTTATTTTTTTATCTTCCATAGACCACACAAAAACATGAAAGAAAAAGCTATCAGCCTTACTGATGGTTCAGAGCTATCTATTGCTTCTGAATCTCATATCCGAAAAAGAGAGGTATTGAAGATACAACTACCAAAGGAAGTTTCTGCTTCTTTTCTACTTAGATTTTCTCAGGATATGGCTGCTGTGCAGAGTAAAAGAGAATTTGTGGCAACCATGCACTCTTATCTAAAGCAGTTGTTGTCCTATGAAGATTTTCTGGTCTGTACTCTGATTGATGGGAATACACGCCATCGTACCTTTTTTTATTCTGTGTCAGCTGAATCCAATGAAGGATACCCCATAGAGGATGGTTTTTTTCCCATTGTACTTCGTGCCCAACAAATACTACAGTTTGATCTGGAAGAAATACATCAAACCGGGCAGGTTGTGCCTTCTTATATAAAGAATAAATATCAAAAAGGGATCAACCTGATTGTTACAGTACCTCTACGTGTACGAAAAGAGGAAGTGGGAGTCTTATTTCTGCTTTGTAAAGACACGAATAAACTTGATCCCACTGTACTTAATCTGTTGCAGGCAATGTCTTATTCCATTGCTTTTACAGTTGCAGGTATTTTAGCCAGTGAGGAAATTGAACGAAGAGAGAGGGAAAAGAGACTTTTGTTATCCTTTAGTCAGGAAATTGCGGCGATCCGTTCCAAAAAAGATTTGCTGGAAGTAGCGACTCAGCAACTTAAAGAAATGTTTTTCTGTAAGGATGCGACTATTTATAGTATTCCGGAAATCTTCAATCAAAAGCTTGCACACATTTCCTCTGTTGATTCTGAATGTATATTGGCTAGAATACTGGAATCAGAAAAGCCTGTCATTTTTTCTGTGCATGAACTCAATGCCAAAGATAAACTTTCGGACTATGGACATTCATTAGTCAGAGAAGGAGTAGATGGATGTATGGCCATGAGGCTTATCTATGGAAATCGTAGGATGGGTATAATTACATTGTTGGCAGAGAATAAAAAGATATTTCAGGAAGAGCAATATGGCCTGATGATAAGTATTGCGGCTCAACTGGCTGGTATGCTAGCCAATATAATGGCCAATGAACGAATCGAGAATCAATTGGTAGAGATCTGTCGCTATAAAGAACAACTAGAAGAGAATATTTATCTTCAGCTAGAAGAGAATATTTATCTTCAGCAAGAAGCCAACACTATCTGCAAGTTCTCTGAAATTATTGGAAACAGTGCACAAATGCAGCAAGTATATACACTAGTTTCTCAGGTTGCAGATTCAACGGCAACCGTTTTGCTGCTGGGTGAATCTGGAACAGGTAAAGAGATGATAGCCAAAGCTATCCATACTGCTTCTTCCCGGAGAGATAAGCAAATAATTAAAGTGAATTGTGCTGCACTGCCACTAACGTTAATAGAGAGCGAGTTATTCGGTCATGAGAAGGGAAGCTTTACAGGAGCAGTAAATCGCCGGATTGGTAAGTTTGAGCAAGCTAACCAGAGTACTATCTTTCTGGATGAGGTTGGGGAGTTGCCACCAGAGGTGCAGGTTAAGTTACTGCGTGTCTTACAGGAGAAGGAAATAGAGCGTATTGGAGGAGATGCTACGATCAAGGTAGATGTACGGATTATAGCAGCAACGAATCGTAATTTAGAGAAGGAAGTAGCGGAGGGTCGTTTTCGGTTGGATTTGTATTATCGGTTGAATGTATTTCCGATTACTCTTCCGCCTCTGAGAGAACGCAGAGAGGATATTCCACTTCTGGCAGAATATTTTATGGCACGTTATGCGAAAAAGGCAGGAAAACGTATTACAGGTATTGCAAAGAAAGTAATCGAATCTATGGTGTTCTATCCCTGGCCTGGTAATGTACGTGAACTGGAGCATATGATGGAAAGAACCGTATTGCTCACAAATGACTTTGTTATAAAACAAATGGATCTTCCTAGAATTATGCCTGAGGCTACGGGTATAAACACAGATTTTACACAGATAAAACCTTTACAGGAAATAGAGCGTGAATACATACTTCATGTTGTAAAAGTGTGCAACGGCCGTATTTCAGGCCCACATGGTGCTGCTATCAGACTGGGACTTCCTTCTACAACACTGCTATCAAAAATGCAAAAGCTTGGAATCAGGAAAGAACACTTTGTGGAAGAACAACGATAAACATGTGCCATCCTAAATTTTGAATGGCTTGTTTGTTCTTTTTCTAGCTCTCTTTCTGTTTCTTATGTCTCATGTTTTTCTGAAAAAAGGTCTATAGATAAAAAACACCCTAGAAAACCTCTCACTGAAAGAAACGCACCTCCTCGCTGTCCTCCTGAAAGGACCTCGTGACAAATAGAGACATGATTGGTATATGAGTGAAAGAATATTCTCCAGTCGGAAAAGCCGCCGGTCTTGTCACGAGATCTTTTCAGGAGGACAAAAGGGGTTGAGAAATGAAAAGCTAAGGACTTGAAAATTAAAAGGATATGGATGAGGTAAGAGACTGGCCTCGCAGCAGGAGGGGTATTAATGCACTTACACCACCTGCCACGATTAAAGGAAGCATCTCTCTTTTTGTCGATTTTATTTATTGCTTTTCTGAAACTTGAGTTCACTTCCTTTTATTTATATCCTTGTTTTATTCCTAACTTTTTCATTTTGGAATATAATGTTGCTGGCGGAAGATTTAATATTTCTGCAGCTCCTCCCAGTCCAAATACCTTTCCTCCGCAGATTTTTAGTGCATTCAGAATATGGTCCCGTTCCATCTCGTCCATAGTCTTTATGTGAGTAGGCTGTTCCTGTGATGGAAGAAAAGAGACTGCTGGTAAGGGGATTTCTTCGATCTGTGATCCAGTGGCAAGTAATACACTACGTTCCATTAGGTGTTCCAATTCACGAATATTGCCGGGCCATGAATAGTTGTTTAACTGATTCACGGCCTGAGGAGAAATTGTATCAATTCTTTTCCCGGTTTTTGCACTAAACTTTTCGAGAAAGTATTCTGCCAGAAGTGGAATATCCTCTCTGCGTTCTCGCAAAGGTGGAAGAGTAATCGGAAATACATTCAACCGATAATATAAATCCAACCGAAAACGACCCTCCGCTACTTCCTTCTCTAAATTACGATTCGTTGCTGCTATAATCCGTACATCTACCTTGATCGTAGCATCTCCTCCAATACGCTCTATTTCCTTCTCCTGTAAGACACGCAGTAACTTAACCTGCACCTCTGGTGGCAACTCCCCAACCTCATCCAGAAAGATAGTGCTCTGGTTAGCTAATTCAAATTTACCAATCCGACGATTTACTGCTCCTGTAAAGCTTCCCTTCTCATGACCAAATAATTCGCTCTCTATTAATGATATGGGTAATGCTCCGCAATTGATAGTAATCATGGGTTTCGAACTGCGAGCCGATCGCTGGTGTACTACTTGTGCAATACGTTCCTTACCTGTTCCAGATTCACCCAGGATGAGTACAGATGTATCTGTAGGGGCAACTATTCTAACTTTTTCAAGGCTATTCATAAAGGATGGACTAGTCCCTATAATCCCTTCAATAGATAAATTTTCAGAGAGAGAAGAGGCTGTTGGTTCTATTTCTATAGTGTATCGATAGCGTGCTATCTCAAGCATCACCAGCAGGTCCCGTTCCCGAAAAGGTTTTACCAGAAAGCCATATGGTTTCGTTTCTTTTACTTTTTCCAGTATAGATTGGTTGGTATTGGCAGATATATAGAGAAAAGGAATATTTTTTTGTTTTAGGTCTCTGGCCAGGTCAATGCCTGTCAGTTGACCTTTCAATATAATATCCAGTAATACCCAATCCGGTTTTTTCTGATCAATCAGTTTCTGTGCCTGTTCAACAGATGAGGCAATTCCACTGGTTTCATATCCTGCTTTCTGGAGAATCAGGCGGAGATCATTGGCAACAATAAACTCATCTTCTACAATTAATATCTTTTCTTTCTTTTTCATTTTACTGACTAAATAGGCTGATTCCCCCCATGTTCCAGTTCCCGATTGATTTCAAAAGTGATTTGTAAGGCTACCCCGTTCCGGGAATTTACCTGAAATGTTCCTCCCAACTGTTGAGTCAGTCCACGCATAAGGCTCATGCCCAGAGATTCTGTGTTTTCTATATCGAGGCCGGCTGGAAGTCCAATGCCATTGTCTTTAATGGTAAGCTGACAAAGGGACGGGTTAGTTGTTTTAAGCGAAATTCGAACCTCTCCACGCTTCTGATCTGGAAATGCATACTTAATAGTATTAGTTACAGCTTCATTTACGATTAGTCCTAATGGCACAGCTTGTACTACATCTATCTGAATGGAGTCAGTGTCCAGTATAAAATGAATCTTGCTATGGATACTGAAACATTCCTGCATGTATAATACTAATTCCTGTATATACCAGTGCATATCTATAGAAGCCATATTTTCGGACTGATATAGCTTCTGATGAATAAGAGACATGGCATACATACGGTGCTGACTGTTGCGAATGGCCTGGAGGGCATCTTCATTATTGAGATAGGCCGATTGCGTATTTAGCAGGCTAATTACAATCTGGAGATTATTTTTTACCCGGTGATGGATTTCTTTGAGCAGCCATTCTTTTTCTGACAGTAGTTTTTTCAAAAGCTCATTCTGTTCATTAATCTCTGCCTGTTTGATTTGTAGTTGAAGATTGCTGTGTTGTTTGAGCCGATATCGGTTGTAACTCAATCCCAGTAGCAGCAAAAGCATGACAGAACCTCCAATAACGATGTTTTTGGTTACCTTCTCCTTTTGTATGGTAGCATTCTGAATAATTCCTTCTTTTCTGAGTAATTGTATGTCTTTTTCTTTATTGTCCAGGTCATATTGTAGTTGTAATGCGGCCAGTTGTTTTTCTTTCTCTTCGCTATGGATAGAATCGGTAAGTGTTTTGTATAATTGAAAATGTCTGAGTGCAGATAGGTATTTGCCTGTTGAGGAATCAGTTTTTGCCCAATATAACTCCTTATCTGCCATCAGTTCCTTATTACTTTCTCTTGCTTCCAGGAAGGCATGATAGGCATTGAGATATTCATAGGTCTTTTCGTATTGAGTTGCTTCAAAATAAAATCGGATGGTTGCTTTATAGATGAACGGACCCGCAGTCCCCAGATCAGGCATCATCTTTCTGTAAGCAAGTAATTGATTTATGTATTTTTCCGCTTCTGCTGGCTTTTGCTCATCCAGATAGAGTTGAGCAAATGTATAATATGCTGCTATTTTTACTGAGGATTCTTTAGAGGGATAATCTGTTACTAGTTTATGCAGTATGGCTAGTGACTCTTTGGTCTTTTTTATTCTTCGTAAAAAGGTGATTTCATTAATTTTAATTTGTGTAATCGCAGCTGTATCCTTATATCTGGTAGCAACATCTACTGCTTTCTCAAAGAAAGTGTATGCAGATTCATTGTTATGCAGTATATAATATGACAGTGCAATACGATGATAAATAGTGAAAAGTTGGGGACTGGTATCATGATCATTTTCAGCTGCTTTTAAGGCCATCAATCCATATTTTAATGAAAGTACATGATTGCCTTTGTGACCATATACATAACCCAGTAAGCTATATAATCCCTGAATCTTCTTGTGTTCGATTGCTTTAAAAGTAGCAAGGGCTTTATGTAGATAAAACAATGAAGAGTCAAAATCTTCCTTCACATTGTAGAGGTCCCCAAGATATTCCAGTGCTTTTGCAGTCTTTAATCTTAGTTGAGTTGATTCCAATAGTAAGACACTGCTACGATAATAGTTGATTTTTTTCAGAAGGTCTTCTCCTTCAATAGTGTAAAAAGAAGCTAAGGACATATAAGAATCTGCTTCCTGCTCCTTTAGGTGATTTTTTTGCGAATATAGTAGTGCCTCCTGGGCTTTCTTTCTTGCCTTATCCAGTTGTTTTTGTTCATGAAAGATTTCTCCTTGTAGCCATAGGACAGTGCCTTTACCCTGTATATAGTTGAGTTTATCACTTACTATACTAGCTTGTTTCAGTAAGAGTTGAGCACTATCAATATCTATTGGTAGCTCTCCTGGCCTATGGAGGTAGTGCAAACTCAGTGCAAGCAGCAAATCAGCTTGTTCTGTACTGGTACTACTTTGGGTTAACTTTGCGTGTATGTCTGTACTATTTTCAGGTACCTGAGTGTAGGCCGTAAATTTACATGTCACTAACAGGATGGCTATCAGCAAAACTATTCTATAATATGGAAATGAGCCTGGATATGTCATCCTGTTATATACATGTATTGCTACAAAGTACTACGAGTTTTGGATTATTAGCAATAGTATCTAAAATAGCGGTAGAGATAATGGTATCAAAATACCCTGTCACGGGCTAGCAACAGGGTACGTAAACCTATAGTATATATTCTGAGATTACTCAAGATGAGCTCTGAGCATCCAGGCCATCTTCTCATGAGTTTCTAATAGACCTGTAATGTAATCACTGCTACCTACATCACGCAGTGTGTTGGCATAACTATTAATATTACCTCTCAGATGCATAAGAATACTTTCATGATCTGCCAGAAGTTCCCGGATATACCCAAGACTATCATTTTTCTCACGAGACTGCTCTGTTAGATGGGTAAGCTGAAGAAATTCTTTTAACGTGGCAGGTGGAAAATGCCCCAAAGTCCGGATACGTTCTGCTACCTGATCAATAATCTCGTCCAGTTGTGTGTATTGAGTCTCAAAGAACAGGTGTTTGCTGTGAAAGTCAGGACCTGTAACACACCAATGGGCTTTACGTGTTTTGGTGTACAATACATATTCATCTGCCAGGATCTTTGCCAGTGAATGAGCTACTTCTGCCTGATAGTCGGCTTTAATTCCAATTGTTGCTTCCATATGAGTATGAAAAGAGGTTTGGGTTAAATCTGCCTATCCTATTTTCAAATTGAATGCCATTAATGTAGTGTATTGGTAGCCAGTTATTTACTATCGGAAGAGGAATTCTATAGTGACGATATTTCGTAAATTTATGAAGAAGATATGAATTCAGTGCCTACCTATAGGTATTAGATATGATTGCCTAAAATGGCAATATCTGGTGATAATAGAAATGTATTTACCGGATCTAATTGTTTGATTTAGTAGATAATAGAATAGAGTTTAACTGCTGATAGCAGTGTAGCGTTTTTAGCAGAGAGGGAGACTAGTAAGAAGCTCATTGTGGATTATATAGACTATCTGATAATAGGGAAATGCTTTCACTGTGGCAAACAAAAAAGCCACGTGGCTTATGCGTGGCTTTTTTGTGTATAAAATTTGCTTTTCAAAGCTTTTTTAGTGGCATCCAGAATCAATTTAAAATCGATAGCCTTGTATGTGATGGCGTCAATAGCTACTACAGATACCAGCAAGAATAATACGGTTAAAACAGCTTCCATAATTGGAATAAAGTTATTGTGATAAATGATTAAAGTTTCTAATTATTTAACTAGAGCGTAATTGAAAAAGTTCAATTTTTGCTTTCCTGTTTTGATAATGCAAAATTATAATGTGTTTGACTAATTTCAAAATAGATGTAAGATTATTTTAAGTTGTAAAGTCTTTGTTTATTGTATTATTCTAATGTGGTGTGAATGTTATATGCTTTATATTGCTTTTTTTAAGCGTTTTTTGATTTGTTAGATTGTATAGAGATGCCTGATTTTTTACAATGGTTTTATTGGGAGAGTACAAGTTATTTTATGTTTATTGTATTAATCTAATTTGACGATGGGATTAAAATTAGTTTTTGTCGAGTATGATTTATTTGTATAGTTATATTTTAGCCGGTCTTGAGCCCCAAAAGTACAGGACAATTTTATGACTCAGGAGATAGATTTTTTTTGAAAAAAAAGTAGGAAATCAAAAAAAGTGGAAAGATGGAGACTAAAAAAGGTGAGAATTAGTAAGATTCTCACCTTTTTTAGTAGTCAATAGAATACTATATTGGTTTTTAACTTTTCTGAAGAATAGATTTGAGAGGAATAGCAAATCCAAATAATATAGATTTCTCTAGAAAGAAGAAGTGATGACCTGCTTTATCCACTCTGTGATTGGCTGTAGTAATTACATTAGGCATACTAATCAATCCTCCTTTAAGCTGCGGCATCAGAAAGACTCCATGAAAGTTGAAGCTTAAGCCCAGATTAGTAGATAACCCAAATCCTGAAACATGCCATTGATCATTACGGTCATAATTAAACAGCTTCACATTTGTTTTAGGAATCATTATGCCCGCACCCAATCCATTTACCAGATCAATAGACACTTTACCATTTTTGGATGAACTTAATCTGCGATAATGACTCAGTTCTGCATTGATGTAATTTAGTCCATCTGTGTGCTCAAATGTCAGGAAATCGTCAGTCAACTGAATAGGTTGATTAGTATATGTTCCGTTAAATTTAGGATCCTGGCCTGCAATAGATCCTGTAATATTTACGATCTGGTTCTGATCCATAACATATTTCATATGGTCAAAACCTACAGATATACTCCACTGATTGGATATAAAATAACCAATGCGGTAATCATATTGAGGAACTGTAAATGAGGCTGGATCAAAATATTCTTTCACATCAAAAGGAGTAGGACGGTCATGAGCTACTACTTTGTCCAGTGTAAAATTATAACCTGAACCACTAAAGTGGATATTGCTTTTTGTATAAGCCGCCCAGTTCCAGCCCCAGTAGCCGAAAATCCTTCCTTTTCGGGGAACTGCATCTTTAAAGATAGATTTTGTTTGTGCGTTAGCGTAAAGAGTAAGGATGCAAAGGAAGATGGTTAGAAATAAACTTTTTTTCATGATTTTGTATGGACGATGGTTAATGTAGTTATTCTGCAGCGACTGAGGCTAAGGCAGAAATAGAATAGTGGAAATTGTTGTGATATTGTATTTACAGGAAATACAAGTTAATTTGTTAAAGGTGCCTTGGAGCTAAGTAATAGAAAGGCTAGTATTTATTGGAAGGCAAAGAAAAAATATATTTTGGAGTCAGCCAAGAATGGATTTGTTTAGCAAATTTTACTTTGCAGATAAGTATTTGTCTGTGAATCTTCTATGTGATGAAAAAAAGTAATAAAAAAACAGAGGTCAGCATAACTCTACATTTGCTGACCTCTGTTTTTAAAGCTTTGAAGGGATTAAATAGATTTACTAAATACTTGTTGGGTAGATTGACTTTGCCAGTAATGTTCATCCAAATGCATGGCAATATTGCGTATAAATAGCTTACCTGTTTGAGTGACCTGTATATGATGAGAATTGAGTTCTACTAGTCCATCCTCTTCCAATACTTTGAGTCGTATGAGTGCATCTTTCATATAGGGAGGGGTCTCTTCTATCCAGGATGTGTTATGTTTGCACATTAGGTTTAGAATGTGTTTTCGGACTGCCAGATCTTCATCTGTAAGCATATGACCTTTGGATATAGGCAAACGGCCTTGTTCTACTTCATGCATATAGTCCTCTACCTCTTTGCTGTTTTGGGCAAATGCAGTCCATGTGTCAGAAATGCTGGAAGCTCCCAATCCTACAAGCAATTCAGTAGACTGAGTTGTGTAACCCATAAAATTTCGATGCAGAGTTCCTTTCTGATGTGCTTTGTATAATTCATCAACCGGAAGAGCAAAATGGTCCATTCCAATTTCGTGATAACCTGCTTGTAGTAACAATTCTCTGCCTAATTCATACAAAGCTCGTTTTTGATCAGACTGAGGTAGATCTGCTTCTGTATAACGACGTTGTGCCGGACTTTTCCAGGGTACATGCGCATAACTGTAAAATGCGATACGTTCCGGACGTAATTTCTGTACCCGATCAATTGTCATACGGATACTGTCTGCTGTTTGAAGAGGAAGTCCATAAATAATATCTGCATTAATTGCTGTATATCCTATTTGTCTGGCATCTTCAAATACACGTTTCGTTTGCTCAAACGTCTGTGGACGATTGATGATATACTGTACTTTTTCATCAAAGTCCTGGACTCCTACACTCAATCGGCAAAATCCTAAGTGATAAAGAGTTTGTAGTTGTTCTTTCTTTGTGTAATTGGGATGTACTTCCAGACTAAATTCAGGATGGGAAGGGATATAGGAAGTACTTAGTATATTTTCGATTAGGTATTGCAGATGAGATGCGGAGAAAAATGTTGGAGTGCCTCCACCTAGATGTATTTCACTTACTATAGGTTGTCTGCCAAATAACGTATGGTATAGTTGCCATTCTTTTAGTAATGTATCGATATATGGTTTTTCGACCGCATGATTGGCTGTGATACGTTTGTTGCATCCACAATACGTACATAGCTTCTCACAATAGGGGAGATGAATGTAAAGACTGATACCTTTGGAATAGCTACGATCAAACGCCTGTCTTACTGAATCTTCCCAATCTATATTGGAAGGTGTATCTTTCCAGTAAGGTACAGTGGGATAGCTAGTATATCGCGGACAAGGAATGTCGTATTTTTGAATGAGAGAACGAATGTCAGAGCTAATCATAGTACTATAGATTAATGATAATCAAAGGTACTGGTGAGGCACTTAACAAAGGATGAGAGAAGTCAGTAATTCTTATGATAATAACTAGCAAGATTACATTAGAAATGAAGAATCTGCTGATTGTGGGAAAGGGATAGAAATACAAAACCCTGCTTGCAGCAGGGTTTTGTATTCCGGGTATAGTTTGATTTATTATTTATTAACGCCTGTAACGCGAATCTCTGTACGACGGTTTTGCTGATGTTCTTCTTCTGTTTCTGCTTCCTTAATTAAAAGTGCTGTTTCTCCATATCCTTTAGCTACAATCCTATTAACATTAATTCCTTTGGAGATCAGATATTGCACAGCTGAGTTTGCACGACGTTGTGAAAGTGCCAGGTTATAATCATCTGATGCACGGGCATCGGTATGTGAACCTAGTTCTACAGAGATGCGAGGGTTGTCATTAAGGAACTGCACGACTTTGTCCAATTCAATTGCTGCATCTGGACGAATCGCATCTTTATCCAGATCATAATAGATATTCAATACCAGTGTAACTCCTTTTTCTTCACGATTAAGAGGCACTTTTACATAGAAAGTAGTATCTGTAACAGGTTTTATCAGCATCTCCTGAGGAATGGTACGACCTGACATAGAGAATGGTTCACGATTGGTTAGATAATCTGGCTTAGCTGCTATTATCATATAATTTTTACCTTCCTGTACTGGAAACTTAAATGTTCCATCATCTTTAGTGGTCATCTCACCAATCTGCTTATCTCCTTCCATGAACTGAATCTTAGTGTTTCCTAACACTACATCGCCCGTTGGTCCTTTAGTGATTGTAGTACCTGCTAAGAAGTAATTAACAATTTTGTAACCAGGATTTTTATCTTCAAAATAATAGATGTCATCATCCCCTTTACCACCTTCACGATTAGAGGAAAAGTACCCGGTAGTTGGAGTTTTAAATATAATACCAAAATCATCACCGGTAGAGTTCATGGGTACACCCATATTGGATAGGGTGATCTCTCCAGATTTACGAATGGCTACAAACATATCCAGTCGACCTAAGCCAGGGTGCCCATCTGATGAAAAGTATAATTTACCATCATCTGATACATATGGAAACATATCGTTGCCTGGGGTATTGATTTTGGTACCCATATTGGTTGGCTTACCGAAGCGTCCACTGGCATCGGCTGTTGCCCGCCACAGATCAACACCACCTAAACCTCCACTACGATTAGATGCAAAGTATAATGTTTTGCCATCTGTAGATAGAGTTGGCTGCGCATCCCATCCATTGGGATCACTTATTGGCATAAGTTCTGGATTAGTCCACTGGTTATCGCGGAAGTAGGAGATGTATAAATCCATGTCTTTACGTCCACGAGTACGTCCACCCAGATTGCCTCTGGCGAAGATCATCATTTTGCCATCTTTGGAGAAGGTTGGTGTACCTTCGTTTACATTGGCATCGTAAATTTTATCGCTAAATAACTCTGGTTTTTGTAGTGAAGTGGAATCTGCTAACTTGGATTTATACAGACCAACCATACCCAGTCCATTGGCTTCATAGGCCTTTTCCTTACGGGATGCTGTGAAAATGATATTTTCTCCTTGTAATACAGGTGAGAATTCCGAAGCAGTGGTATTTAACGCTTGTACATTCTGAATTTCATAGAATGTTTTTTGTGAAGCTGTTTTTTCTATCTCAGGAAGACTTTCAATTTCTTTTTTGGCTAATGCACGAAGTCTCAAACTTTTAGCTGTTTTCATATAATCTTCGAAAGCAGCCTGAGCTTCTTTGTATTTTCCATTTGCCTTCAACGAATAGGCATAATAATACTTAACAGTATCGTCCCTATTGCCAGCAGCGATAGCATCCTTATAAAAAGGTTCTGCTTCTTTGATTCTGTTGGAATACCAATACGCAGAAGCAATGGAAGTATTTATTTCCAGTGGTTTGAATGAAGCATTTTTCGCTTTGGCTTTTGTGAAGTTGTCAATGGCAGGTTGATATTTGCCGGCTCTCATCTGTTGTACTCCTTTTTTGTAGAGTCGGGACGCTGAATTACAACTGGCCAGTAACAGTATTCCAAAGACAAAAAATATAGGTATAGATTTGCGTAGCATAGCGCACTAGTAATTTTTTTCCGAAAAATAGGGTTTTATACCTGAAAAACGACGAATTAGGTTGTAAATTATATGAAGCTGATTTTTAAATTATTGCTTCGTCATTCTTCTCTTAGATAATCTAAAATTTCTGGAAATCCTTACCGCCAGGAATTCCAGAAATCTATCTATGCTGATACTGCTTTCGGCTTGAAATAACGGGAAAGCCAAGTATTGCCCGCTGGTTTTAACCATTCTGTTTGCAGTTGATCAATGGTATTTACCAGATTGTTGAATGATGGTGTGTCAGAGGTAATTTGCTCGGATTCTACAGCTTGCTTCATATCCTTCAACGCAATCAACTGAACTGTGTCGTTTATCAGAAATGCTTGTTGTGTACGATCAAAGAAGGAAATCTGGTACTGTTGTTCCATGTCCTGCATGAACCGAACTGATTTATCAATAGAACATCCACTGGCTGCATTGTATCCTTCATCAACAGCCAGAATCAAAAACTGATGGTGAACAATCTGACAAGATGCTTTTAATGTCTGGTTATGTACAGTCCAGGATACCAGAAAATTTTGTGTATCTGCCAATATATTTCTCTCCTCGTCACTTGTAAATGGACGACCTGCTTGATACACCCATACACGGGAAGTGTCAGGCATCTGATTGAATTCTATAAACATAAGACTTTTACTTTTTTGCTAATATATTGATTTTTCTATAGAATGAGAAAAATACATAAAGTGTTCCCGTTGCAGTTCGGAATGATCAGCAAATGAGTGATTCCTTGAGTTCATCTGAAAAAAAGCTTCATCACTAAACAGACATTTATTGCCTAATACTCTACTATCTGTACAAATAATTGACAATAGATTAAAGTAAATATCGCAAGAAATGGGTTTTTATCGAAAGCACGATGTCTGAATTTTGGCTCGTTCATTTTTCAAGTCAACCCTATGCATCAGATCTGTAATCCCTCTATTTTGTATTTTGGTACCCCGGTAGTTCTTATCAGTACGTTGAATGAAAACAATTCCTATAATCTGGCACCTATATCTTCAGCTTTTTGGTTAGGCTGGCGCTGTATGATTGGCATATCTGCTTTATCCAAAACCACTGAAAATCTTCTACGTACTGGAGAATGTGTTTTGAACCTACCTTCTGTGAATGAAGTTGCGGCTGTAAACCGTCTGGCTTTGACTACCGGGGCAAAGCCTGTTCCCGAAGGCAAACTAGCAAAAGGGTATCGGTTTGAACCTGATAAATTTGAAATTGCAGGACTTTCAGCTGTTGAGTCTGAGATTGTAGTCGCTCCAAGAGTATTGGAGTGTCCGGTACAAATGGAAGCGCAATTAGTAGCTACTCATCCCATTGCCGAAGAAAGCTCTACACAACGTGGAAAGATTGTAAGCATAGAGCTGAAAGTAGTTCGAGTATATCTGGAGGAGTCGATTCAGATGAAAGACAATCCTGATCGTGTTGACCCAGATAAATGGCGACCATTGATTATGAGTTTTCAGCAATTTTATGGATTAGGAGAACAGGTACATCCATCAATATTGGCTCAAGTTCCTGAACAACTTTATCAGAGTTCTGACTGGAAGGCAGCCCGAGAACTAAGTGTAGAATAAGAATTTACTTCCATATTCTTAAAAGTACCATGGTATAAATTCCTAACATTCCTGCAATAAATAAGAACAGTTCAAACTCTGTTTCTGGAAATCGGGCAGATTGTGCCAGGAAAGCTGCTGCCAACAGTAGTAGAATAATACCACTGCTAAAGGTCAAAATAATTTTCTGGGCATAATTGAGCCTTGTTGGTAAGGCTATGAAGGTAGGCTCTTTTGCTGGATTATGTGAAAATTCCTGAGAGGACCCTTCTTCTGCTTGAGCAAAATCCCATATAAAGTTTAATTGTTCAGAAAGAACTTTTACTGTATAGGCTCTGGGGAGTACATCCGCACTTTCGATTCGCTGAATAGACCGCAGACTGATACCTGTAAGGTTGGAAAGTTCTTGTTGGGTATAGCCTTTTGCCTGACGTCCGTCTCTTACCTTTTGGGCGATTGTTTCCTTGGCTGTAGTATCCATAGTTTAGGTAGTAAAGATGATGACAATATACGTCTTTTGTACGCCATTTGTCAATGGCGTTTTATTTGGAGGGTAGTAAGGATAGATTTGTTTCGCTGGGGCAGCTGTTACCCGGATTTATTAATTTGACAACTCATTAAATTACTATGACAAATTCATCTTTACTGCAACGCTGGACGATATTTAATAAGCCGGCTCCTCTGATGGCCTTTTTCAAGGTTTTTCTGTATTGGATAGTAGTTGAACTTATTTTATTAGGTAGTGGATTCCTTGCTTCTTTGTTTCCTCTACCTATAAGTCGTTATGGATTTGGTTTATTTGGATGTCTGGGAAGTACACTGATTACGCTATGGTTTATAAGAAAAGATAATCAGTCATTTCAAAGTATGGGATTTCAGTATCAATCAGGTACTATTCCCCGATTTCTACTAGGTTTCTTTTTGGGGTTATTGGTGATGCCTGTGGTAATAGCGATTGTTTTGCTAACAGAACCTGTACAATTGATATCTGTAGATACAGCCAATATGGAATTGTTTATTGTGTCAGCAATAAGCCTTATACCTATGGTGTTTGCTGAAGAAGTTGTCTTTAGGTTGTATTCCCTAAAAACACTACAACCTTACTTTGGAATATGGACTACTCAATTGATCATCGCATTTGTTTTTGGTCTCTATCATTTGTTGTATGGATGGAGTATTGTGGATGCAATGGTGGGTACCTCACTTTGGTCATTGGTATTTGGTCTTTCAGCTGTACTGTCCCGGGGGATTGCTGTATCAACTGGGATTCATTTTGCAGTAAATATAGGGCAGATTTTAGTAGGGAAAAAGCAAAGTTTATGGACTTTGAAACCGATTCACTCTGCTACAACGGACTGGGAGAAACATGTGCATAGTACAGCTTCACTGATTGGTTATGGCATTGTAGTATTGTGGATCATAGTTTTGGTTGTATTGATTCTTAAAAAGAAGAGATTAAAAGAAATAGCTTAGAGGAATAGAATAGATACTTTTGTTAAATACTTCTTGCGCTGTTTATCCTTACAAAAATAAACCCTGAGAAGAGAGTTAAACTCTACTTCCCAGGGGGTTTTTAGTTGTTGGTTGATATTAAATTGTTGGCTTTATAATGACCTATCAATTAGTTCTGCCAGATCATATACTTTAACTTCAGTTTCCTTCTCTTTGTTTTTAATTCCATCTGCCAGCATCGTCATACAAAATGGGCAGGCAACAGCTACAACATTCGGATTGGTGTTTAGTGCTTCTTCAATACGTTCAATATTGACTTCCTTGTTGCCAGGTTCTGCTTCTTTAAACATCTGACCACCACCTGCACCACAACACAAGCCATGTCGACGGCTGCGTTTCATTTCCACAAGTTCTGCATCTAATGCCTGCAATACTTCTCGTGGAGCTTCATATACATCGTTGGCACGACCCAGATAGCAGGAATCGTGGTAGGTAATACGTTTGCCTTTGAATTCCCCACCTCCCTGTAATTTTATTTTACCTTCATTGATTAATTGTTGTAAAAACTGGGAATGATGAAGTACTTCATAATTTCCCCCTAAAGCAGGGTAATCATTTTTCAAAGTATTGAAACAGTGGGGACATGCTGTTACGATTTTCTTAATATTATAACCATTCAAGACTTCTATATTTTGTATGGCCAGCATCTGGAAGAGGAATTCATTCCCTGCCCGACGTGCAGGATCTCCTGTACAACTTTCTTCTGTACCAAGTACCGCAAAACGGATACCTAGTTTATTTAAGATTTTGGTAAAGGCAATAGTTACTTTTTTGTATCGATCATCAAAAGAACCGGCACAACCTACCCAGAAAAGAACTTCGGGTTCTTCTCCGCGGGCCATCAACTCAGCCATGGTAGGAACTTGAAAATTTATGGTTTCACTCATATCTATAGTAGAATGTTTTGTTCACAATATATGTAAGCAATCATACACACTGAATTGTTATTTTATTGACCGGATTTGAGTTGGTCTGCCCAATTAAATCTATCTGATGGAGAGAATTTCCAGGGAGCCATATTATTTTCTTCATTTGAAAACATAGCATTCCATGAACCTGGAGCAGAAGACTCTTCCATAATCATATAGCGACGTAACTCAAGGATGATATCTAGTGGACTAATACTTACCGGACAGACTTCTACACAAGCATTACAGGTAGTACAGGCTAGAAGTTCTTCACGTGTTATGTAGTTATCCAGCAAAGATTTCCCATCTGTAAAAGCCTCTTTACCAGATTCTATTTGTTGTCCAACCTCTTCCATACGATCCCGGGTATCCATCATGATTTTACGTGGGGACAAAAGCTTGCCCGTAATATTAGCTGGACATTCGGAAGTACAGCGGCCACATTCTGTGCAACTATACGCATCCATCAGATTTTTCCATGAAAGATCATTGATGTCTTTGGCTCCAAAGCGACCAGGAGTTGCATCGGCAGATTCTGTACTTACCGAGGTGTCACTGTTACCATTGGTTGTTTCTGGTAAGCCCAGCATCAGACGAACTTCTTTGGTTACAACAGGCATGTTGCGCATTTCTCCTTTGGGAAGGAGGCGGGCAAAATAGGTGTTGGGAAATGCCATTGCAATATGTAGATGCTTGGAATAGGTAACATAAATACCAAAACCCAGAATACCCAGAATATGGAACCACCAGGCAAATCGTTCATACACGACTAACGCTGTTGTATCCCAACCTTCAAAAAGGCTGGATAGAATGCCACTAAACCAGAAAGAACCTATCCCTGCAATATTGTAATGTTCTACTCCTCTTTCACGTAATACTGTATCTGATGCATTCCAGGTGAGAAATGCCAGCATAAGCAGAATTTCAAATGTCAGAATCAGATTGGCATCTGTAAGAGGCCATTTGGTTAGTTCCCGTGCATGAAGACGTTTGACACGTAGTATATTCCGTCTTATCAGAAAAATAGCACAGACTACAATTACTCCCACCGCTAAGAACTCAAAGAAGTTAATCAGAAATGTATAAAATCCTCCCAGGATAGGTGCGAAAAGCCTGTGTGTGCCTGCAATACCATCTATGATTATTTCCAGTACTTCAATATTAATGATTAGAAATCCTACATAAATCACAAAGTGCATTAATCCTACTAGTGGGCGGTCAAACATTTTCTTTTGACCAAAGGCAATAAGAAGTGTATTTTGCCAGCGTTGAGATGGATTGTCTTTGATGACTTCATCTTTACCCAATCGAATGTTCTGGATAATCCTTCTGATGCGTTTGTAGGCAATGTATCCTACAGATGCCAGGCATATGATGAAAATAATCTGTTCGATCATAAAAATTATAAATAAATAAGTTGTTGATAGTCAGATTTTTGTACTTTTTCCTGAAAAAAAATATAAAATTTATTTACAAAAGTTTTGCATCTGAAAAAATATCCTCTACTTTTGCATCCTCATTCGGCGGTGATGTAGCTCAGTTGGTAGAGCAAAGGACTGAAAATCCTTGTGTCGGCGGTTCGATTCCGTCCATCACCACTCCAACCCTCTAACTTTAAAAGTTTAGAGGGTTTTTTATTTTTATCGACTAAGTTCAGTAGGTTCATTCTCCTTTATCCTTGACTAGTTATATATATTGTATCATTATTCCAGACAAAAGTAGTACTTTTTCTGAATAATTAGTATGCTTGCATACTTTTTTTGTGTGAAAGATTCTATCTTATTGACAGATAGAAGAATTGCCTATATTCAAACAAAAAAGAATATTCAAAAAATCTATTCCTATTAAGAACATTATATTATTAGTTGACAAATGAGATACTTTAGACTATTTCATAATGTGTCACAACCAATAGGATTAGTTTTGGAACGTGAATCTTGCATTAAGACAAAATCCAATCAATTTGATATAAAGGTAAGATACATATTCTGCTTTCCGTTTATAGAAAGTTTCTTTGAGTATGAGAGTTTTTTGATTTTTTTAGACTAGGAAAATAATTTTATCAGGAATTAGTTAGTAGTTTTAAAAGGTAGTTCCTAATATGTCATTTATCTGAAGGGTAGTAAAGCAATAAACAAGTGTAAAAAGAATTGACAAAGACTACCTGTTATCAGTGAATTCTAAAATTTTGAGCCATTGGATCGTTTTCAGATTACAACTTCCGCATCTCCCTGGTTTATAGTAGTATGTCTGGCTGTAGGTGCTATCTATGCATTTATTTTATATCAGAAAAAACCTATCTGGGGAGTACAACTAAACTGGGCATTGGCTGTTTGTCGCTTTGTCGTAGTAAGTATATTGTGTTTTTTACTAATGGGTCCTCTGGTTCGGCAGTTCATGCATATATATGAAAAACCAGCTGTTGTAATTGCCGTAGACAACTCCGAATCAATTAAGCTTACAGGAGATAGTACTATTTTGAATCAGCAGTTACAACAAATCAAAGACTTGGCTGGACAGCTTCAAAAGAGTAATGTAGATGTTGAAGTTCAGATGCTGGATAAAAATGCAGAAGTTACTACTTTAAATAGTGGACTGTTTACGCAAGCCGCAACTAATCTGAGCCAGTTACTCAATACCGTTCAGAGTAATTATGAAAACCGTAACCTTGCCGGTGTTGTCCTTTTTACAGATGGTATTTATAATCAGGGCATTTCACCAGAGTACCAATCCTACAATTTCCCTATCTATCCCATTGCAGTTGGAGACACAGTTCCTCGCAGAGATGTGAATCTTAAAGTGTTGTATTTTAATAAAATTACCTATCTGGGAAACAAATTTCCTATTGTTGCAGAGATTCATAGCAACGGATATGCTGGCAAAGTAGTAAATGTTAATTTGAAACAGAACAACAAAACCCTGGCTACCAAAACAGTTTCTTTTACAAAAGAAAAAGATATTCAGGAGATTACTTTCTATACTGAAGCAAATGTAAAAGGTATTCAACACTTTGTTGTAGAGATAGCTCCTTTACAGGGAGAATTTACTTTACAGAATAACGCTAGGGATGCTTACATAGAAGTAATTGATGGAAAAGAGAAAATCCTGCTCGTTGCAGCAACTCCACATCCAGATATCAAAGCTATTAAATCTGCTCTGGAGAAAAATGACAATTATGATCTGGATATTGTTATTGCCGGGCAAGGCTCTCCAAAGGAGCCGCGTTATGATGTCGTGATTTTGCATCAGATACCAGATAATCTGGGTGCTGGAATAAACATTGTGAAAAAGTTTCTGGATCAGAAAGTTCCTGTGTGGTATATTCTAGGTAGTCAGGTTAATATTCAGCAGTTTAATAATATGAACAACACGGTTAAGGTTGTTGCCAGAAGTTTTCAGACTGACCAGGTGTTCCCTTCATTTAATAATAACTTCTCTATTTTCAAATTTGAAGAAAGTAACGCTGCTGTATTACAAAAAATGCCACCTGTTACGGTTCCTTTTGGTGATTTTCATCTCATGCCCAATTCAGATGTAATTCTCTACCAACGTGTAGGAAGTGTAGTGACCAATAAGCCTTTGTGGATAGTTAATACTAACTCAACTCAAAAAACAGCAGTCATGCTGGGAGAAGGATTATGGGAATGGCGTATGGAAGAGTATAATCTTACAGAAAATCAAGTTTCTGTCGATGAATTGATTGGGAAAACCGTACAATATCTTTCTTCAAAAGACGACAAACGTAAATTACGTGTATATCCAATTACAGATGAGTTCCTAGATACAGATCCTGTTGTTTTTGAAGCAGAGGTTTACAATGATATTTATGAGCAGATCTATGGCCAGAAAATAGATCTGCAGCTTACAAATGGTGAAGATAAAGTTTCATCCTATTCTTTTACTACTGCAGAAGGAAATTCCCGGTTTGAATTAAGTAGTTTGCCCAAAGGTGTGTACCGATACAAAGCTTCTACTGTTCTGAAAGGTAGAAGCGAGCAGGTAAGTGGTGAATTTGTTGTAAAGGATCAGCAACTGGAAGCATTAAATACCACTGCAGATCATGGCTTATTGCATAAGCTGGCAGCACAGACCAATGGTCGGTTTTATCAGGCCAATCAGATTAATCAACTGATACAACAGCTTACTGCTACCCCTCCACCAGAACGTGTTCAAAGTAGAGAGGAGACATTGGAAATGATTAATCTGAAATGGTTATTTTTTGTATTGGTGTTATTGGCTGCTATCGAATGGGGAACCCGTAAATATATGGGAGCCTATTAAATGATAATCTGTGATTATAGTATTGTACAGATAGTATGATTACAGGTATATTCTCTTAGTACCATCTTCTTATTTTCTGATGGACACTATACACCTGAAGGATTATCTATTATAATAGATAATCCTTCAGGTGATTTCTTTTATTGCTCTCCTTCTATACAACCCTCCCTAAGTCACCTGGAAGGAAATCTTAAACAAGACTTATTTATCTGTCACAAGCCCTCCAAAGTAAAATTGCTGATTATCAGTATTGTCATCCATCTGGCCTCTGAAATGATTTTCTAAATAAGTATCCTTTATTTAGAATAATTAAAAATAACTTGCACATATGCGAGGGCATCTCTAAGTTTGTGCTGTTTGGAATTAGTCTAAATAAGTATATGAAACGCCCAAGACTCTGTTTACTCTTTTTTGGAAGTTTGTTAGCCATCTCTACCTCTTGGGCTCAGTCACAAAAAACAACTGAAGAAAAGAAAACAGGTAAGATAGATAGTATACAACAGCTTCAGGAAATTGTGGTAACGGCTACACGGAGTGAACGCCAACTAGGAGCACTTCCTATGCCTGTAACGGTAGTTTCTGGTAAGCAGATTCAGAAGATGGGATCTGTGCGATTGAATGATGTACTACAGGAGCAAACAGGGCTTATGCCTGTTACAAATCATGGCAATGGAATCCAGATACAAGGGTTTGATCCTGATTATACATTGATATTAGTCGATGGGGAACCATTGATAGGACGTACTTCCGGTACATTGGAATTGTCCAGAGTAGCAGTTGGTAATATCAAACAGATTGAAATTGTAAAAGGTCCTGCTTCCAGTTTGTATGGTAGTGAAGCATTAGCTGGGGTTATCAATATAATTACAGAGAAACCTGAAGGGCTAAAAGGTTCACTAAAAGGTCGGTATGGAACCAACGAGACAATTGACCTCACAGGTGATTTCTCCTATAGGTATAGAAAACTGGGTGTATATACTTTTGTTAATCGGTATCATACAGGTGGATATGACTTTACACCTGCTGAATATGGGAATACTGTAGATCCTTTTACCAATTATACCTATAATACTAAGCTAACCTATGATTTCTCTGAGAAAGTAAAGCTTTCACTTTCAGGAAGATATTTTACAGAATCTCAGACATCCGCTTCTGTCGTTTCTTTGGAAGGAGCATCTGATACAATTAGCGGTACTGGCAAAGTGACAGATTGGAATATAAATCCTACACTGACAGTAAAGTTTGCACCTCGGTTTAAGACAAACTTCCGCTTATATGCCTCCCGGTACCACACATCTTCGCTACTCAGCTATGAAAAAGATAATTCTGTATATGACGAAACTTTCTTTACACAAACATTCTTACGACCAGAAGTAATTGCTGAGTTTTCTCCTGTAAAAAAACATACGATTACTTTTGGCGGAGGGGGGACACGTGAGTCTGTTTTTGCAACGCGCTATACAAACAAAAAGTATTTTTCAACAGTATATGGGTTATTCCAGTATGAATGGCTAGCTAATAAAGATCTGACTTTAATTGCAGGTGGACGTTTTGATCATCATAGCTTATATGGTGGACAGATAAGTCCAAAGTTATCTGGTCAATATGAAATACTTCCCTGGTTAGCCTTCCGTGCCTCATTGGGTACAGGTTTTAAGGCTCCTGATTTCAGACAGGTATATCTCAACTTTACTAATTCAACAGTTGGTTATTCCGTATTCGGGATTGAAGAGCAGAAAGCTGGTATTGATACCTATGAGGCGCTGGGGCAAATCGCACGCTACCTGGTAGATTCAACATTGCTAAACCAGACAGGCCGACTCAAGGCTGAACGATCTGTGGCGTATAATGCCGGATTTAAAATTACTCCAATCCCACGTGTAATGGGGAACATAAACTTTTTCCGGAATAACATCCAGAATCTGATAAATACCCATCCTCTTGCTGAAAAAACAAATGGACAATACATCTATGGCTATCAGAATATATCCCGTTCTGTCATGCAGGGTATAGAAACTGATTGGACATATCAGTTGAATAAACATCTTTCTGTATCGGCGGGCTATCAGCTTTTGTATGCTTATGATCAGGATGTACTGAATCAGATTGCCGAAGGCAAAATATATATCCGTGATCCTAAAACCCTGAAAACTTCCCGAATGAAGAAAAGTCAATATGGAGGTCTGCTTAACCGATCAAGACATTCTGGTAATATCAAGTTCTTTTATGAAGATACCCGCACAGGGATATCGGGCAGTGTAAGAGGTATTTACAGAGGCAAATATGGACTGGCAGATACGGATGGCAATGGAGCTTTGAATGAGGGTGATGAATATGTAAAGGGATACATGCTCTGGAATATTGCTATGGCTAAAACATTTCGGAAGATGCTGACTGTACAGGCGGGTATTGATAACCTGTTCAATTTTAGGAATACAGCACAGATTACAACGATTCCTGGAAGGATTGTATACACAAGTTTGCAATTCGTACTAGCGAAGAACCAATAAACTATTTAATCAACAAACGAAACCAGCGAATACAGATGGTTTTAATTACAAAAGATGATCGTACTGCCATTACTCAGATTGAATTTGGCAAAAATATAACAGTGCTGGATACGGAAGGGTATCTGTCTATATCACAGATGCTAATTGACAAGAGACAGCCTTTTGGATTATTGTTTCATTATACTGAACAGTATCTGAAACATGATAGACTGGCCCTGCAAATCCAGGACGGATGGTTCAAAACACATGCATTACCTACACATGTTAACTGCTTTGGATTAGCTATAGTAGCAGAAACAACAGAAACTCTTGGGTATGCAAAACATTTCCAGCGAAAGCTGATAAAGAAATTTTTGGGTTGCCAGACCACTTTTTTCAAGACAGTAACTGAGGCTGAAAACTGGCTGATGCTTCAAAAACAGACACTGTCTGTATAACTCTAAAGCACTAAAGTAATTTATATTTTATCATACAAACCTCGTTTATTTTATGAAAAATCCAATTGTTGCATCATCACTTCTTTTACTGGTAAGCTTTTCACTTATTTTTTCTTCCTGTAATAATGACGATGATGATCCAACGCCTGCAACACCTCTGGAAGCAACCACTTTCAAAGATCTGAATGCTACATCTACAAAGCTTTATACTTTCTTCAGTTTTGCAAAAGGAGATACTATTTCTCGGGCAGATTCTGCTACTAATAAATGGGATATCGCCTTCAAAAGGACAGGGATTATCTTTAATTCTGGAGTAAGTGGTCCTGGTAGTGCTGCTGCTAGTTTACAAACAGGTGTATTTGATGAAATTGCTTCTGTTTCTGATACTGTTACTTTCAAACAGGATAGTCAAGCAGGATTAGTGCTTTCTTCTGGTAAGAGTTGGTATAGTTATGATCAAACAACTCATATTGTTACTCCTATTGCTGGTAAGTTCTTACTTATCAAGACCGCAGATGGCAAATATGCTAAGGTGGAGATCCTAAGCTATTATAAAGGAGCACCTGCATCACCTGATGCTACTAAAGCTGATGAAACCAGTTTTTATACATTCCGCTATGTATATCAGCCTAATGGTACTAAGACATTGGAATAAGGTATTGGTAACTTATTCTTCTGATACCTTGCGTTTCAGGAGAGCTTCCAAAGACATCAAATTGTTTGGTTAATAGATATAGGTTTTCTTCATATCAAAAGCTAGTAAACAAGTTAAGCTCACTGAGATTATACCTGTTTTTCTTTTATATACTAAGGTCGTGTCTATAAAAGATCTGGAACTGAACATAGGTCTTAAAGCCTGAAAGAATCAACACTTCCCATTTATACCGTATGAAAAAAATAGTTCAATGTTTGCTGGTAGTTACAACTCTGTTGATGGGTTCTGCAACATGGGCACAACAGAAAATTGTATCCCTGAATGGTGCTGTGACAGAGATTTTATGTGAACTGGGGCTACAAAATCAGATTGTAGGAACAGATATCACTAGTAACTATCCTGCAGAAATGCAAAAGAAGCCGAAAGTAGGTCATAATCGTACTATAGGAGCAGAAGCTGTGCTGGCTTTACAACCTACACTAATCGTGGGGATCAAAGATAAGGATGGAAAACCAATTGATATTAAGCCCGAACTGGTTGGACAGTTTCAGTCTGCAGGAATAAAAACGATTCTATTTGAATATGACTACTCAATTGATGGAGCCAAAAAACTGATTCAGGGAGTAGCTGAATATTTTAATCAGAAACAGAAGGCTGTTGCCTTGATTAAGAAGATTGACGAACCATTGGCAAAGGTAAAGAAACCTGCCAAGGCTCCTAAAGTTCTCTTTATCTATGCACGTGGTACTGGTACTATGCTGGTGGCTGGTTTACGCACAGCACCCAAAACAATGATTGAACTGGCTGGTGGGCAAAATGCGACCAATGATTTTGAAAACTTCAAACCACTAACAGCAGAAGCGCTGGTAGCTGCTAATCCGGATGCCATTTTATTATTTGATAGTGGCCTGGAAAGCTTAGGAGGTATAGATGGACTACTGAAAGTACCAGGAATTGCTCAAACCAATGCAGGTAAACACAAACGCATCTGGCAGATGGATGGGCAGTTCTTAACAGGATTTAGCCCAAGAGCAGGACAGGCAGTTTTAGAGCTGAATACTAAAATGACACAAATTACACCATGAGCATTACTGCCGAAAAGCCTGCCACAAACCTTATACAGATAAGAAAGCCTTTTCAACAATCAGTAATTCTCACATTATTGGTTGTTGGATTGGTTGTTTCTGCCTGTATATCGGCTTGTGTAGGTGCGGTAAAGATTTCTTTATCTGAGTTGTACTACATATTTCTGAATCAGTTGGGTATAGCCAATCAGCATTTTGAGGAACAACAACAACTGATTCTGACTGTCATAAGATTACCAAGAGTATTGCTAGGTGTAATGATTGGTGCAGTATTGGGGATTACTGGTGCCGCTATGCAGGGGTTATTCAGAAATCCATTAGCAGACCCTGGCCTTATCGGAATTTCCTCAGGTGCTTCCTTGTTTGCGGTGTCTGCAATTGTTTTAGAACTAAAAATTCTTAGTGATTTGTCCGGCTGGGTAGGATTATATGCCCTATCCGCATTTGCCTTTGTGGGTGCTTGTTTGGCAACCATTCTTGTGTATCAAATCTCGAGATCTGGAGGTAAAATACATATCTCCACTATGCTTCTGGCTGGTATTGCTGTCAATGCGCTGACAGGAGCACTAACAGGTCTGTTAATTTATCTGGCCAATGATGCACAGCTACGAACCATTACTTTCTGGAGCTTGGGTAGCCTGGGAGGGGCAAACTGGCCTGTAGTATGGGTGTTGTTGCCTTTTGTTTGTATAACCTTATTTGGTCTGCCCAGATTGGGTAAGGCCTTAAATGCCTTTTCACTAGGTGAAAGTCAGGCCGAACATCTGGGAATCAATGCTGCCAGTTTGAAACGTCAGGTGATTCTCTTTTGTACACTTGGAGTAGGGGTATCTGTTGCCATGGCTGGCCTTATTGGTTTTGTAGGATTGGTTGTGCCACATATGATCCGATTACTGGTTGGTGCCAATCATCGTCTGGTATTACCAGGGTCTGCTTTGTTGGGAGCTATTGTATTGACGCTGGCTGATTTAACTGCCCGTACCATTGTCGCTCCAGCCGAGTTGTCCATTGGTATTCTGACAGCTTTGCTGGGAGCCCCCGTGTTTTTGTATATCCTTTTAAAGGAACATAAGAGATAATATTTAAGCTAATTACCTGTTTCAATAAACTATTTTAAATGCGCTTTACACATGATTAATGTAGAAAAAGTCGGATACCATATTGCTGGAAGACCTTTATTACAGAATGTGTCCTTTGTGGCAGAGACAGGGCAATTACTGGCTATTATCGGAGCAAATGGCGCAGGAAAATCAACCTTGCTGAAAATTCTGAGTAAAGAATTAGCACCAGATTCTGGTAAAGTAGAGATGAGAGGTGAGAATCTGAAATCAATTCGTAACAATCAGTTAGCTCGTTTTCGGGCAGTATTGGCACAGAATAATGCATTGGCTTTTAACTTTAATGTATCTGAACTGGTCATGATGGGGCGTTATCCTCATTTTGATGGCAGCCCTTCCAAACAAGATCATGAGATTGTAGAGTATGCTTTACAACAGACAGATATTATCCATTTAAGAGACAGGATATTTCTTACACTTTCTGGTGGAGAGCAACAGCGGGTATTGCTGGCTAAAGTTCTGGCTCAGCTTACAGATATAGAAGATATATATGGTCTTCCTCACCCTGCACCTCAGCCTAAGTACTTGCTTTTGGATGAGCCAATTACAGGGTTGGATTTGTATCATCAGCATAATCTGTTGGAGATTATCCGAACACTTACTCTCCGTAACTTTTGTGTGATTGCTATTCTGCATGATCTGAATCTGACTATGCAATATGCAGATCAAGTTTTGATTCTTAACAGTGGGAAGACAATAGCCTTCGGAAAACCAGTTCAGGTAATGACGCCTGCCAATATTTTTTCTGCTTTCCATATTTCGGTAGATATCATTCATCCTCCTGAATATACTCATCCTTTTATTGTCCATAGCCGGTCTTTTTCTGAACAACCACTGCTGGAAGAAAAATGGGAAAGATCCAATGGACAATCCCAAGGCTTTTATCTATAAACTGAATCAAGAATATGAACAGGTAGTAACTATCACCTGAAATTTATTTATACATCTTAATCTTTGTATATCAATGCTGACAACTGAATTATCTCTGAGAGATCGATATGAAAGTTTTAAAAATGAAAATCCTAAAGTACGGATTCGTGATGCTGCCAAACAGTTGAATGTTAGCGAAGCCGAACTTGTAGCTACAGGACTTGGCAATACCGCTACTCGTTTGACTGGCGATTTTCGAGACTTAATGAAAGAGGTGCCGACCCTGGGACAAGTGATGGCATTAACTCGCAATGACTCCTGTGTTCATGAACGGCATGGTGTGTATGAAAAGGTGTCTTTTAAGGACCTGACAGGCTTAGTGCTGGGAGAAGACATCGACCTGCGTTTATTTATGCAGCAATGGCAATTCGGTTTTGCTGTGAATGAAAATGACCGGCTTAGCCTTCAGTTTTTTGCCCGAAATGGTGAAGCTGTGCATAAGATTTACATGACTGAACATAGCAATATAGAGGCTTATAATCAGCTGATAGACAAATATCGTGATGCAGAACAGTCTGATATACTGCAAATCTCTCTAAAGCCAGAACCTGATGCTGAATTGCCCGATGCAGACATTGATGTTGAAGGATTCCAGCAGGCTTGGCTGGCAATGACAGATACTCATCAGTTTTTCGGATTACTGAAAAAATATCAGGTATCCCGTACACAGGGATTGCGTTTAGCACCAAAAGGATACACCCGTTTACTATCTCTGGAAAGTTTACGTAACATTTTTCAGGCTGCCTCTGAAAGCAGTTTGCCTATTATGATTTTTGTGGCTAGCCAGGGATGTATTCAGATTCATACAGGTACTATTGAACGCCTGATGCCAACAGGCCCATGGTTTAATGTACTGGACCCGATGTTTAATATGCACTTGCGTGAAGATCATATTCACCAGATATGGGTAACCCGCAAGCCAACTGAAGATGGCATTGTGACTGGTCTGGAATTATTTGACAAAGATGGAAACAACATTGCTCTCATTTTTGGAAAGAGAAAACCAGGTATTCCCGAAAAAACAGAATGGACTCAACTGGTAGAATATTACCAGTCCTGATAGGAAAACAGACAAAAGCCCTATTTACTGTTAATTCAGTAAGGGCTGTACTATTGAAATTTTTCTCTGCGACTCATCAACACTATGGATCAGCCCTTACTGAAAAAAAGACTACTGGAGATCAAAGATATTTTTACTCAATATCTGGAAAGCCAGCAGCAACGCAAAACTCAGGAAAGATATAAGATTCTGGAAGAGATTTATGTTAGTGACAAACATCTTACAGTTGATGATCTATATCAATTATTAATAGAGAAGAAGTTTCGGGTTAGTAAAAGCACTGTGTATAATACACTTGATCTGCTGGTAACATCGGGATTGGTTCGAAAGCATCAGTTTGGCAATCACCTCACTGTATACGAAAAATCGATAGGATCTCGCCAACATGATCATCTGGTATGTCTGGATTGCCACAAACTTACTGAATTCTGTGATCCTCGGGTGCAGCTTATTCAGAATATGGTGGGCAATGTACTTCATTTTGATATTCATCAACATGACTTATTACTGTATGGGCATTGTATTCAGGAAAATTGTCCGCACAGATTGGTAGATATACTTCTGGCTCAGAACAAAGCAAAGGAATGACAAGAGTATATCTGAAATAGATTTAATTAAAATTAAATGTAATTGCTTATGTGTCAAACTAATTCACTAAAACTGCTGGTGCAAGCACCTAACGGATATATCGGACGCTGTGAAGGCTGTGGATATTATAATGTGGCATACAAAAATATGCTGTTTATTTTCAGTGAAGCAGAATTGATCTCTTTCCAGCAGGTTCTGTGTGAATTTATAGGAGGATGGTGCCTGAGTTATCCTACTTCGCTGGGAAAGGAAGTAGGATTGAAAACGCCAGTTCCACACTTCTATCTGATGTTTTCACATAAGGAATACGAAGAATTACATACCATGCTTGAACAAACCAATTTTTGGTTTGATACGCGCCATAATGTGAACAAAAATCTAAACTAATACTATGTGGAGTTCTGTGCCGCTCTCTAGTATTCCTCTCACTCATTAAATTGTCAAAGGAACAGACTATCTCCGGATGGTCTGTTCCTTATCTCTAAAGTAATAAACCACAAAACATGAAATTCATTTTTACATTTAGCCTATTCTTATTTGCACACATTGTTTTTGCTCAGAATGGTATACTGTCTGGTACCGTGTCCGATGTGAAAGGGAAACCTGTAGAACTTGCCAGTGTTACATTAAAAAATACTAAAATGGGTGTATCTACTAAATCAGATGGTTCATTTACACTATCAGTACCAGCTGGGGATTATACAGTATTGGTCTCAAGTATAGGCTATGAAGTATACCAGCAACCTGTACTTGTTAAAGATAATGAGACTGTAACTTTATCTATCGCATTAAATGAAGCTGCTGAGACATTGCAGCAGGTTGAGATTACAGGTCGTAAAGAAACCACCTATAAAAATGACGCTACATTTGTGGCTACTAAGTCTTCAACGTTAATAAAAGACATTCCTCAGTCTGTAAGTTATGTGACTAAGGAGATATTACAGGATCAGGGAGTTTTCAGAGTAAACGAAGCTGTAAAAAATATAAGTGGGGTGAGTCAGTTTACTTTCTATAATGATCTTACCATCAGAGGACATCGGGTGAGTGGAAATGATAACTATGGTTCATTGGTAAATGGAATGCGATCATTTGCCAGCTTCTGGAAACAAGGGCTTACACCACACCTGGAACGAATTGAAGTACTTAAAGGGCCTGCCTCTGCCTTATATGGAAATACTTCTCCTGGAGGAAGTATAAACCGGGTTACTAAAAAACCTCTTGCTGAAAAACGGCAATCATTGAACTTTCAGATGGGCAGCTTTGATACATTTCGTGCAACAGCTGATTTTACAGGACCTATGAATGAGGATAAAACGTTGTTGTATCGTTTAAATCTTGGATATGAAGATGCCCAGTCATTTCGTGACTTGCAATTTGATAAAAATGTTATTGTTGCTCCTTCCTTTACATTCCTTCCTACTGAGAATACTCGTGTAAATTTTGATCTGGTATATCAGCAATCCAAAGGTCGTTTGGATCGGGGACAAGCTGTATTAGGAGATGGAGATATTTATTCGTCCTCTATCTCCAAATCATTGAGCCGGGTCAACGACTATCTGAAAGAAAGTTCTTACCTGGTAACAGTATCGCTCAATCATCGCTTTTCCAAAGCGGTAAGCTTTAATATGGCTTATATGAAAGCTGGCTTTGAGGAAGATCTGCTGGAACATCGTTCGGCTAATACCTATGGAAAAGATAGTGCGGGGGTAAATATTCCTAATCTTGTAGAGATGCAGGTTTTTATCCGCAACCGTAAATGGCACAATGATAATCTGACCAGCTACTTTAATATAGATTTTAGAACGGGACCTCTGGAACACAAAGTTGTAGCAGGTTATGACTATGCTCAGGAAGTACTGGCTGCCGGTGGATCTCAGCTTGTCGCAAGAGGTTATCGGAATGCGTCTAATACAGGAGCTATTAATAGCTATGATCCGAAGAAGAAGTCCAACTATCTGCTAGATGCTAAGGGTAATCCAGTGCCCAATGTAGCACACATGGATTTAACAGCAGATAATCCATACTACCTGGCAGATATGAGTAAGTACTTTTATTCACGTACCGATTATGCACCAACCCTTTACTCTTCTCAGGGAGTATATATTCAGGATCAGATCCGTTTCAGACGCTTTCAGTTGTTGCTAGGGTTGCGTCAGGATTATTTCACAGATATTCTGGATTATAAATTATCTTCTGAAGAAACAATCAAACAATCTGCTTTGATTCCACGGGTAGGCCTTGTATATACAGTGAATGATCATATCAATGCGTATGCAACGTATGTAGAAGGATATCAGCCACAACTGGCTACTACAATTGCTACTCCTAATGCTGGTGGACCTTTTGATCCGCTAATTAGTAACTTAAAGGAAGTTGGTTTGAAAACAGAGTGGTTTGGCAAACGGTTTCTTGCCAATCTTTCTGTCTATCAGTTAGAAGTTAACGGGGCATTGTATAATGCGGGAGATACTTCTAATCCAGATTTACTTTCTCAGATAGGACAGGAGGTATCCAAAGGAGTAGAGATAGATCTGCTTGGACAGATTGCTCAAAACTGGAGCCTTTCTGTATCCTATGCTTATAATGATGCAACATTTACCAAAAGTGCCAACCCGGAAGAGATTGGCAGACAAAAGCCGAATGCCCCTAAACATCAGGGTAATATATGGACAAAGTATGTGATTGCCAATGGTCCGTTAGCTGGACTGGGTGTTGGATTCGGGGCAAACTTTGTTACTGAACGTTTGGGATCAATTGTGGCTGCTGGTGCAGAACCTTTCATTCTGCCAGGATATGAGTTGATTAATGGTGCCTTATATTATCAGGTTGCTAAATTCAGAATTCAAGTCAATGCCAATAACTTGGCTAATAAAACACATTGGGTAGGTGGATATGATCGTATCCGGTTATTTCCTGGTTCACCCCGCAGCTTTCTGTTAGGAGTAGGTTATACATTTTAACATATGACACTCAAGAAAATACTTGGTCAGATACATCTCTGGCTCGGACTAGCGTCCGGGCTAGTGTTGTTTATAGTAAGCACTACCGGAGCATTGTATGCGTTTCAGGAAGAGTATGATAGTTGGACTAAGCATGACCTGTTGTTTGTGAACAGGCCTGCTAATGCAGTCCGGCTAAGTCCGGAAAGATTACTACAAATAGCAAAGACTGCTTATCCGAAAGAAAAGCTTGCTCAGGTGCGTTTACGAAACAATCCGGTTAATGCGTCTGCGATGGTCTATACCAATAAGCGGGGTATTATTTATATCAACCCGTTTTCAGGCGAGGTGTTAGGTAACTATGCATTGCACCAGGATTTTATGGCTCTGGTATTACAGATACATCTGAATCTGTTGCTGGGTGAAGTAGGAGAAGAGATCATTAAATGGAATGTGCTGATCTTTATGATTATGCTCCTTTCCGGACTCTATCTGTGGTTCCCATCCAAACGAAATCAGTTGAAGTCAGCCTTTAAAATGAAATGGTCAGCTTCCTGGAAACGCATCAACTATGATCTGCATAATGTCTGGGGATTCTATATGGTGTGGATTTTACTGCCTATTGCCTGGACTGGAATTTTCTGGGTGTTTGATAGTGTGCCTGCCACTATTTATAAACTGGATGGTACAAAAATGACATACAAGAAAAAAGTAGCTTCTACTTATCGTCCTGTTGCTAAACAATGCTCTCTCGATTCTCTCTTTACCATAGCCGAATCGTATGGAGAGTATGCGTATGCCAGTATTCAACTGCCCAAAGACAGTGTTGGTACATTTCGCTTTGTAGTGCGATATCCCTATCAGTTTATCAGAAAACAGAATGTCCTGACATTTGATCAATATTCCGGTGAGTTACTATTGGAAGAACTGCATACCAACTATGCAACTGCTGATAAAATCCGTGTATCCAACTATGATTTACATACAGGCCGGATGTTTGGCTTCCTGGGAAAATTTGCTGCTTTTATCGGGGGCTTATTTGGGGCAAGCCTTCCTGTAACAGGCTTTATGATTTGGTGGAACCGAAAGAAAAAAAGTAAACAACCCTCCGGTTCTGGAAAGATGCGATCCCGTCGACTTGCCCCGGTACCTTAATCCTAAAGCATCAGGATAGTGCGGATTGGATAGCCTTTTTCAGGCTATCCCTGGACTCCTGTTGCCTATTTTATCCATTTTCAATCTATTTTATTCTTCAAACCAATGAAACATTTGTATGCATGCATGCTGATATTGGTCAGCCTGGCAACTTACGCTCAAAAAGGAACTATACATGGTATTGTAAAGACAGTAGAAGGGCAACCTGCTCCTTCTGTAACGGTAGTATTGAAAGATACCAGAATAGGGACAGTAACGGATGAAAAAGGGAGTTATACATTGCGGGCAAATCCTGGTACCTATACACTTCAAACGTCGATTGTAGGATTTACTCCGCAAGAAAAAGAAGTAACAGTAGAGGCCGCTAAAACCACGCAGATAGATGAAATACGTTTGCAAGAATCTGCTGAACAGCTGCAGGAAGTGATCGTTACCAGCAATACAAATAAATTCGCTAACAAAGAAAGTTCGTTGGTATCTCGTCTTCCTATTAAGAATCTGGAAAATCCTCAGGTGTACAATGTGGTTTCCAAAGAGTTAATGGAAGAGCAGGTTATTACAGATTACAAACAATCACTGCGAAACGTACCCGGAGCCGCTGTTGCATTTGGTGGATATAGCAATGGATTTACGTATTCTATTATTCGGGGTTTCTGGACAGGTGCCCGTATGCGAAACGGACTTGCCGCTCAACAGTACAATGGAATAGACCCTGTAACTGTTGAACGTACAGAAGCAATCAAAGGGCCATCCGGTACATTGTTTGGTTCCAGCCTGATTTCCTTTGGGGGACTTACAAACCTCGTTACAAAACGTCCCCTGGAAACATTTCAGGGAAATGTAAACTTTACGACAGGCAGTTGGGGACTTACGCGTCTGGCTGCAGATATCAATACCCCACTAAATAAAGAAAAAACATTATTGTTCCGTCTCAATACAGCTTTTCATAGTGAAGGAAGTTTCATGGATTGGGGAGGACAGAGACGTTTTGTAGTAGCCCCTACATTAACCTACAAAGTAGACAACAGACTTACATTAAATTTTGAAGCAGAGATATTGCGTTCTGCATTGACCTTATTACCCATCCAGAATTTCTCAGGTGTTTCCGTTAAAAATATCAAAGACCTGCCTATCCGATACAATCAGTCTCTCAATTCTGATGATATGATGAATCGTGGCGGCAGTGAGGTTTTTTATGCTCAGGCTGTTTATAGGCTATCAGGTAACTGGACGTCCAATACATTATTTTCATCGGCTTCAAATCATGACGATGAGTTTGTGGCACAATGGAATAGCTGGCGAAATGATTCGATTGTCAGCAGAAGTGTAGAGACTGTACAGGGTGGAACAACAGATATGCAGTTTCAGCAAAACTTTACAGGTGATTTCAGAATAGCAGGTATTCGCAACCGTATAGTGATAGGGGCTGATGTATATTATTCAAAGAGTGTCAATAGTGTATTTGTAAATAATGCCTTTAATACACGCATGCCTTACGATACTATTAATGTACATCGTTTGTATGGCCCTGTATCGCTAGATAGAGTAAAAACGCTGAGATCTTCTCTCATCCATGCAAGACAATCCTCCAAAACTTATATATACAGTGCTTATATCTCCGATGTAGTAAATATCACAGAGCAACTGATGGCTATGTTGAGTCTGCGGGTAGACAGATATGACTACAAAGGAACTGCCGTAATGTACTCTGACTATAGTGGAGGATATGCTCAAACTGCATTGTCGCCTAAGTTTGGTCTGGTGTATCAGCCTGTAAAAGATCAGGTAAGTGTATTTGCCAATTATATGAATGGTTTTCAGAATAACGGTCCGGTTAGACAACCTGATGGAAACATCACAAACTTCAAACCGCAAAATGGCAATCAGTGGGAGGTAGGTGTGAAGATGGATGCCTTCTCTCATAAACTAAGTGCTACAATCAGCTATTACAACATTGATGTCACCAATGCAATCCGTCAGGACCCCTCTCGTGCAGGATATTCTATTCAGGATGGAAAACAGCGAAGCAAAGGGTTAGAGGTTGATATTATCGCTGAGCCTATTACAGGTTTATCTGTTATAGCAGGTTTTGGAACCAATGAGTATAAATATATAAAAGCTGATGAAGGCACTGAAGGTACTACCACAGGGTTGCCTGGAACATTTGTAAACTTTTGGTTGAGTTACAAAGTGCCTCATGGAGGTGCGAAAGGATTGGGGGCAGGTTTTGGTGGTAATTATGTAAGTGAAGCATATACACATAATGAAGGCGGCTCTCTTACACTACCGGCCTATACACTGATAGATGCTACAGTATTTTATGATCAGCCTAAATGGAGATTCGCTTTTAAACTGAATAATCTCACAGATCAGAAAATGTGGGGATTGAACAATAATCCTATGAACCCCAGAAATATTGCAGCCTCAGTTTCTTATAAATTCTGATTCGTCAATGCTATGATAGGGACATCTCTGTATGTCCTTATCATAGAAAAACTCTTCTATCAATTACACTTTATACAAACCAATGAAACATCTAAATCTAGTATTGTTGCTATTGTTTAGCATTAGCGTATATGCCCAAAAAGGCATTTTGAGGGGAACTATCAAAACAGTTGAAGGGCAAGTCGCTCCCTCTGTTACTGTAACTTTAAAAGGAAGTAATGCTGGAACAGTAACTGATGAAAAGGGTAACTACACATTGCGGGCTAATGCAGGTACCTATACTCTTCAGGCTTCTATTGTAGGTTTTACCCCGCAGGAAAAGGAAGTAACAGTAGAGGCTGGCAAAACTACGCAAGTAGACGAAATACGATTACAGGAATCTGCCGAACAGTTACAAGAGGTAGTTGTTACTGGTAATACCAATAAATTTTCCAAAAAAGAGAGTCCTTATGTATCCCGTTTGCCTATAAAGAATCTGGAAAATCCTCAGGTATATAATGTGATAGGAAAGGAACTAATTACTGAACAAGTTATTACCAACTTTAATGATATTGTGAAAAATAGTCCGGGAATAGATAAGCTATGGTCCGCTACTGGTCGTGGAGGAGATGGCGCTGCCTATTTCTCTATCAGAGGCTTTGCTGTACAACCTTCTATGATAAATGGTATAGCTGGCTTAACCAATGGAGGACTTGATCCTGCCAATATAGAAAGTGTAGAGGTAATCAAAGGACCTTCAGGAACATTATTTGGTAGCAGTTTGGTATCTTTTGGTGGGTTGATCAATATAAACACCAAAAAGCCCTATGAAACTGCTGGAGGCGAGATCTCTTACACAATGGGTGGGTATGATCTGAACCGTTTGTCTGTTGATGTAAACACACCTGTTAACAAGGAAAAAACATTATTGTTGCGTGTAAATGGCGCTTATCAATATGAGGGTAGTTTTCAGGATGCAGGTTTTAAAAGAACTATGTTTGTTGCTCCTTCTATTTCATACAAAGTAAGCAATAAATTATCCTTTCTTTTGAATGCTGAGTTTTATAACTCAGAAGCTACCAATCCATTGATGGTGTTCCTGAATCGTGGACGTGAATTAATCGCTAAGACACCTGCTGAGTTAAACATGGATTATTCACAATCGTTTACCAGCAATGATATTACACTGAAAAATCCAACAGTGAACCTATATGGCCAGATGAACTATAAGTTATCTAATAGCTGGACATCACAGACTTCCTTTTCACGAAGTATCCGTAAATCAGATGGTTTGTACTCGTATGCTATGTTTATTGGAGCCGATGATGATACACTTTCCCGATTTGTAGGTTTACAGAATTCCATTGGTACTACAACAGATCTCCAGCAAAATTTTATAGGGGACTTTAACTTGGGTAGCATGCGAAATCGTATCGTAATGGGTATAGATATATTTAATTCGCAATTGAATGATGCCGCAACTTATACCTATTTTGATAAAGTATCTGTACATGGAGATCCAGGATACTCGTTACTGACAAAACAGGCTGTAGATGCAAAAGTTTCACAAGATCCCTATGTCTATAAATACATTTATAACACCTATGTATACAGCGCCTATGTTTCAGATGTATTGAATCTAACCGAAAATTTGTTGGCAATGGCAAGTGTTCGGGTAGATAGATTTGATAATAAAGGTGTAAAGGATGTATCTACAAATACAAAAAGTGGAGATTATGCACAAACAGCTGTATCTCCTAAACTTGGCTTGATCTATCAGGTGGTGAAAGATCGGGTTTCGCTTTTTGCTAATTATATGAATGGTTTCCAGAATGTGGCACCTTCTTCTCAGCCAGATGGAAGTATTCGTGTATTTAAGCCTACACAGGCAAATCAGATAGAAGGAGGAGTAAAGCTGGAAGCATTAAAAGGCAAACTGGTTGGAACTATTAGTTACTACAATATTTATGTAAGCAATGTAGTTCGCGCAGATAATAACGGACCTGCAGGTACTACCATTCAGAATGGAGATATGTATAGCCGCGGATTTGAGACAGATATTACTTTTAATCCGGTTACTGGCTTACATATTATTGCAGGATACAGCCACAATGAAAGCATCAATGAGAATACAGATGCTATTGACCTGAATCGTCGTCCTATCAATGCGGGGCCTAAGACACTGGCAAATCTTTGGTTAAGCTATGCGATTACTAATGGCAATGCTAAAGGATTGGGATTTGGTGTAGGTGGAAATTATGCAAGTGAAAATAAAGTATCCAACAATGCTACTATAGGAGTATTTACAGTACCTTCCTATACTATCCTGAATGCAACGACATTTTATTCTGTGAGATCGTTTCGATTTGCTTTGAAACTAGACAATATAACCAATCAACACTATTGGAAGGGATGGTCAACCATTGAACCTCAGATGCTACGCAGATTGTCTGCAAATGTGGTTTTTAAATTTTAATATTCTACTTTACATGAACCAGCCTAACTTCTCAGGAAAAAAAGTTACAAAGAGAGAAAAGTCTAATTCAATCATGTGTGGTCGTGTAGGTGCGTGTGGATAAAAATTCCGCGGGCCTAGCGTTGGCCCTGTGGGGCGAAGCTTTGGAATTTTTTGCCCTTTTTTGCTTCATTTTTTGGGCAAGCAAAAAATGAAGAAGCCACAGGAAGAACCATGATTGGGAATCTGAGAAAATATAGGAAGAACCCTTTCAGAAATAAGTTAGAGCCTACAATCTCTTAATGGTGTAGGCTCTATTTTTTTCAGATATGATAAACACACAAATTTGGGCTGAATCATGTGTGAGACAATTATATAAAATGTATTTTCAGTGAGGGTGCAGTTGATTTCATAAAACGCCTTTATCTTTGTCGGAAATCAAAATGACTCATTGCTTTGAGAAAGTACTCCATCATTATTCCACTATACAATCGCCCTGATGAGATTAGGGAGTTACTTGAATCCCTAACCAAACAAACCTATACAAACTTTGAAGTTTTGGTGATAGAAGATGGCTCCAAAAACGATGCAAAGGAAATTGTTGCATCATTTGCAGACCGATTGGAGGTGCGGTATTTTTTCAAGGAAAATAGTGGACAGGGGTTTACGCGTAACTTTGGGTTTGAGCACGCCACCGGAGATTACTTTATTATTTTTGATTCAGACTGTATTATTCCTACCCATTATCTGGCAGCAGTAGAAAAAGATCTCAATGCCTACGGATACGATCTTTATGGTGGTCCGGATGCAGCTAGCCCAGATTTTAATCAGGTGCAAAAAGCCATCAGTTACGCCATGACCTCTCCTTTCTCAACAGGTGGAATACGAGGGAAGAAGAAAACGCTGGGAGGAAAGTTTCATCCCCGGTCGTTTAATATGGGGCTTTCCCGGAAGGTATATGAGAAAGTGGGTGGGTTTATCATTACCCGTATGGGAGAAGACATTGAGTTCAGTATCCGGATTATCCGGGCTGGATTTCAATCCGGATTGATTCCGGATGCCTATGTATATCACAAACGACGCAGTACATTCGGTCAATTTTTTAAACAGCTTCATTTCTTTGGACGGGCACGTATCAATATATCCCGTTTTTTTCCTGAAGAACTCAAACTGGTACACTGGTTTCCTGCATTATTCTTTCTGTTCTGCTGCTCATTAGTGTTATGGCTTGTGGTTCAATTGCTTACAGGATGGCCCCTGTTTACCCTTGCGTGTTGGATTTTGCTGTTATATGTAGGTTTGATTTTTCTGCACGCCACTGTTCAAACCCATAGTATCTGGATTGGCCTATTGAGTATACGGGCAGTGTTTACACAGCTTACCGGATATGGCATTGGCTTTCTGACAGAAGGATGGCGTAAGTGGTTTAAATCCTGATCATATAGTTTTACGATAGACTATAGATTGGATCATTCGGGCATAGAATAGCTTACTATGAACAGGATGAAGAGATAAAGATTCCAGTATATCTATATAGGATTCCAGTTGTGAGGCTTGTACCTGACTGACTATCCGAAAAAAGGTGTACATACTTTTCATCAGTGTACGTGCTATCCAGGTCTTATTCTGAGGTGCAAAGTCTGCTACCATCCATAGCCCATTCGATTTCAGAGATGCATAGAGCCTTTGAATTAATGTATGCAAGGTTGGTTTATCAAATAGGTCAAAAAGGAAAAAGGTAAGGACAACATCAAACTGATTCTCCTTTACTACTGGGTGATTTTCATCTCCTTCTATCCAGTGAATGGGAAGCATAGAGAGATTGGAGATTCGTTTTCGAGCTTGCTGCAACATCTTTTCTGACTTTTCTACATACCAGATAGCTTGTGGCTTTCGCTTAAGGATATCTGGTAAAATTTTACCTGTACCTCCTCCAATAAACAAAATAGTAGCATTTTCAGGAATGAGATGCAGAAAAGCTTTTTGAGCTTTCAAAAGGGTATTACCAAAGATAAGTGTACTGAGTAGATCATAAACAGGAGCAATGCCATTGAAGTTGTTTTTGGATTGTGAAGGCATCTGTTATATTTAAAGTAAAAGGTTGAATGAATACGGTTAACCAGGAAATAATGGTTCAATAAATTAAGATCATATAAAAATAAAATGAGATATATCCTTCTTTTTTGCCTATTGTTACAGATTGCTTGTCATTCAAATCCAGTTTCAAATGATCGTTTTTTTGATGAGATAGACTTAGGTTCCTCTGGGTCTGAGAAAAGATTATTGATAGAAACCTATTTTGATGAATGTGGTGAGTGGGGTGGACATAGAGAGATGATGACAATTTATGCAAAAAGGGACATGAATTTTTATTTGGATTATGAGAAGTATAGAATTACTTGTGGTTCTGCGTATAATGATCAGAAAGTAGAATATAAAAAAACACTGAAACTTGATGCATCAAATAAGAAATCAATTACTGAATATATACAATATATGGTTAACGCAAAGATAGTTGAGCATTATCCTGGTCATGCAGGATATACATTTAACATACTAAAATCTGATTCTACATTATTAATTAATGTCTATAGTCAGGATCTATCGAATATAGAAAGTTACCAGCAATTGCAGAAAGGTTTGAATTTACCAATAACAATAGTGAGAGAAGAGGAATAGTAAAAGTCCTTGTTTTGTCTAACAAGGACTTAAAGGATTTATGAGTGTAAAGTTTTTTGTACAGTAACCACAACATACTTGGATGAAGGGGTCATACTTCCATCGGCGTAGGAACTGACTGGAACCAATGGGTTTGCCTCCGGATAATAAGTTGCCACACATCCTTTGGGAATATCATAAGGGACAACCTTAAAGTTGTGAACCTTTCGTTGACTGCCATCCGGAGCATAACTGGTAATGTCTACCCGGTCAAAGTTCTGAATTCCACGTTGTTCCATATCTTCCGGATGCATAAAAATAACATCCCGCTCTCCATGAATATTCCGATAGCGATCCTCCAGTCCATAAATCGTTGTATTAAACTGATCATGTGATCGGATGGTTGCCATCGTTAGTTGACCAGGCTGCAATTGCAGATTGGGTAGTGCACCTGAAGTGAACTGAGCTTTTCCTGACTTTGTATTCCAGACGCGTTTGGATGAGGCCGGACGCAAATAAAACCCACCTGGTTGCTGAATCAATTGATTGTAGTTGGCAAACTCTGGCAATACCTCTGCAATTTTGGTTCGGATCAGGCTATAGTCCTTCACCAGAGTATCCCAGGAAACTTTTGATTGAGGAAGGGTTGCTTGTGCCATACCTGCAATGATCGTACATTCTGATTTCAGGTGTTCAGAGGCAGGTTTATTGTGTCCTTCACTGGCATGGACCATACAATTGGAGTCTTCGACGGTAATCTGCTGGGATATCCCGTTCTGAACATCGATTTCTGTTCTGCCAAGACACGGAAGAATCAAAGCTTCTTTACCTGTCACAAAATGGCTATGGTTGGGTTTTGTGCTGATATGAACAGTCAGATCACATTTACGCATACCTGCTTCTGAATAGGCCGTGTCTGGTGTGGCAGAGATAAAATTACCTGCTAAACCAATAAAAACACCTGCTTTACCTTCATACATAGCATTCATAGCTTCTACCGTATTGTAGCCTTTCTGCGCAGGAGGAATGAATCCAAATATTTTTTGAATACCCTCCAGTAATTTTTTAGGAGGGTTGTCTGTAATTCCAACGGTTCTGTTGCCCTGCACGTTGCTATGGCCGCGAACAGGTGCAAGTCCCGCACCCGGACGACCTATATTGCCTTTCAGCAAAGCCAGATTGACAAGATACTGAATCGTAAGTACAGCATGTTTGTTTTGAGTGACTCCCATGCACCAGCAGAAGATTGTATTCTTTGAGTTGAGATAGGTCTGAGCCGCTTTTACAATCTCTTCTCTGGATATACCTGATTGAGACAGAATCTCTCCCCAGGATGTATTTTCAATATCCTCTTTCAGTGCTTCAAAACCAACTGTGTGCTGCTCGATAAATTCTCTGTCGATCTGTCCGGGTTGTTTGGCTTCAGCCTCCAATACATATTTAATTAATCCCTTAATTAAGGACAGATCTCCACCAATGTGTACCTGCATATATTGAGTCGCAATCTTTGAAGATCGTTGCAGCAATAGTTCAGTTACGTGTTGAGGGTGAATGAACGATTCCAGTGCTGCTTCTTTGAGCGGATTTACCGCAATGATATTACATCCCCGTTGATTGGCTTTTTCCAGGTCTGTAAGCATACGGGGATGATTGGTGCCAGGGTTTTGGCCAAAAATAAAGATGGTATCCGCTTTCTCATAGTCTTCCAGCTCAATGGTACTCTTACCAACTCCTACCACTTCAGCAAGTGCTACACTGGTAGCTTCATGACACATATTCGAACAGTCCGGCATGTTGTTGGTGCCATACTCACGGGCAAACAATTGGAATAGGAAGGCAGATTCATTACTGGCTCGCCCGGAAGTATAAAATAGAGCCTGATTGGGATCTGGTAATTTATTCAAATGCTGGGCAATTTTTTGAAAAGCATTTTGCCAGCTAATAGGTTCATAATGGTCTGTAGCTGCATTGTACCACATAGGTTCGGTAAGCCGACCTTGTTGTTCGAGCCAGTATCCATCTTTTTTGTAAAGTTCAGATACTGTATACTTCCGAAAGAAATCTGCATTGGCTCGGATTTTCGTTGTCTCAGAAGCTATGGCTTTGGCTCCATTCTCACAAAACTCAGCAAAGTGAGTCTTCTTTGGGTCTGGCCATGCACAGCTAGGACAATCTACACCACCATGTTTATTTAGCTTTGCCAATACCGGAGTAGCTGTCAACAAAGATTTATTCTCTGACAGTCTTTTCAAAACTGTCGTTAATGCGGCAAAATTTCCTGCTGGATGTTTATACGGATGAGGTTTATTTGTGGTTGACATGATTTATTATTCTTTAAAATCTTATTTAATTAATTGAAATTCTGGATGATCTAGCCAGCTTTTCATAAAGAGAACATCACATATATTGTAAACCCAGTGCCGGTTGCCCTCAGTATGATAGTGAATACAGATTATAGTACCTGGTATTTCTCTAATCATTTCAGTATAGTAGTGTTCGACTTCGTTCCAATTTGCTTTTTCAATAATCCACCAGAAATCATTTTCCTTATAGGCTTTCTCCGGCAGTAATTCTCCTCCAAAATCAATAATGCCATTTAGTTTATTGGCAATGTATAATACGATCTCTCCAAGCATCCTTACGTTTGTCCTAGATGTAACTGCAGAGAAGTCTATTGCAGTTACAGGTATACTATGAAACACTTCATTAATCTGATTGCATTCATCTGAAGAATAACTTGCCTCGTCATTGATGTTGAAAATAGTATATGTAAAGGATTGGTATTCTTCGTGTTGTTTTCCTCCAATAGCAAAGGTGTTATTAACAACAAAATAGTTGTTATCCTCTATAATTATTGCTGTTTTACTAAGCATATCATCCAATATCTTTTGTTCAGAAGATGTCCATTCTCGATCAATAAGTATTGTCGCACTTGCACCTGCCATCGTGATCTTTTTCTAATTCTAAATGAGAATACTTGTTTTAACTCTTTCTGTATGTGTATACACTGTAGCCCGGTCATTCCTGCAAAAGGCAATCAACGTTATTCCTTTGTGCTGACAGGTTTCTACTGCTAGTGATGACGGCGCTGACACAGAAAGCAGAAAGGGGATACCTGCCTGCACACATTTGGCTACAATCTCATACGAAATACGTCCACTCACACACAAGATTCTCGCCTGTTCCAATGTTTGTTGAGTAAGCAGTTCTCCAATCGCTTTATCAACTGCATTGTGTCTCCCAATATCCTCCTGAGCAGAGAGTAATAGTCCCTCTCCATTAAAAATACCTGCTGCATGAGAACCTCCTGTCTGATCAAAAAGGATTTGATGATTGCGTAACTGTTCAAATAAGGATGGGATCAAATCCATAGTCAATTCACCTGTTGCCAAAACGCCTGTTGGAATTTCAATGTCACAGAGTTCTGTTTTACCACAGATGCCACAGGACGAACTGGACGCAATACTACGGTTAAAGATATGCTTCTTTGTTACGATTTCTTTCGGGAGACCTATATCTATAGATTGAACCAGCCCATTGGCTCCAATAGTCTCCTGAAGAGACAAAATATCATTCATTCCTGTAATGATTCCTTCTGTAAAGAGTAAGCCAGTTGTTAACCAGGCTTCACTTCCTGGTGTCCGCATGGTAACAGTATATGGCCTGTGATTAATCTTAATTTGCAGAGCAGCCTCTGTTAGCAGTTTTTCTTCTGTTTCCTGATATTTTCCTGCTTCAAATCGATAGGCTGGTATAGATGGATATAGTGTCATGTCTTACTCAGTTGGTTGCTTGTTATACTGTAAAGCTACTTTTTTGGTAAAATGTTTGAATGATTGTCTTATAATATTTTGTGATGTGGAAAGATAGGCCAAATTTTCTCTTAACAATTGTTTGATTTTTAGAATCAGGTTTTGTAATCTTGCGCCATGAAAAATTGTTCTGGCAACATATCTTCATTTACTGGCATTTTTTCAATAGCAATAACCATTGCTATCACTACTATTATTACTACAATCCGCCCCTAGGCGGAACTATACTACATATTGCCCCTTCCTTTATCTGCTTAATCTAAGCAAAGATTTACTGATTGAATCGGATTGTCTACATAGTATATATCTGATCTGTATTCTTTCCATCTTATTAACTCACTAATATGCAAAATGTTGCAGATGATCTGTTGACTATTGTGCAACAGGCAATACCTTTACTTCTGGCTGTTTCAGCGGAACAGGCTTCGTATAAGCCATCATCTGAAAAATGGTCGAAGAAAGAAATTCTGGGTCATTTGATCGATTCAGCTTGCAATAACCAGCAAAAGTTTGTCCGGACAATGGCACAAGAGCATCTGGATTTTGTAGGTTATAAACAAAATTTCTGGGTAAGTGCCCAACAGTATAATAAGGCGGAATGGAATAGTTTGGTGACATTCTGGAAAGAATACAATCACCACATTGCTCATATTATTGCATTTGTAGATCCAGGTGTTTTATCTCATACTATTTCGATTGAAGGCACCGGGCCATTCACACTGGAGTTTATTATGAAAGACTATGTGGAACATCTGAAACATCATTTAAAGCAGATTTTACCTGAAGGAGATTGGAAGAGTGGCTTTATAAATGTATACAACGCTTGATCACAGACTAAAAATTAAAATAGTTAACAGAAATTAACGTGGTATATGGATGAAGTGTAACTACAATAGCTAAACCATCCATAAATTATTTCACTCACTCATTGAATTTTATGAAAGTTCTCAAATTTGGTGGTACCTCAGTAAAGTCGGCTGAAATGATGAAGCAGGTCGGCGAGATTGTTAAAAATGCGCGTGCAGAAGGTCAGGTGGCAGTAGTGGTTTCGGCTATGTCTGGCATTACAGATCAACTGATCAATGTCAGTACACTGGCTTCTCAGGGAAATGATACATATCAGCAGACACTAAAGGAGATTGAGAAGAAGCACTTACAGTGTATTCAGGAATTGCTGCCCCCTCAGCACCAGACACGTACTGTGGCAACCATCAAAATGACATTGAATGAACTGGAAGATGTATTACAGGGATTATTTCTTCTAAAAGAAATTTCTCCCAAAAGCCGTGACTTTGTCATGAGTTTTGGTGAACGTATGTCATCGGCTATTATTACTGAATACTTTAAAACGATCGGGTTAGACGCATTATTGGCAGATGGCCGTGAGTTGATTGTTACAGATGATAACTTTGGCAATGCGGTTGTTGATTTTGAAGAAACAGACAAACGCATCCGCAAGTATTTCTCCCGTACAGATAAACTGATTGTGATGGGTGGTTTTATTGGTGCTACTGTCAATAATGAAACTACTACATTGGGTCGGGGTGGCTCTGATTATACCGGATCTATTATTGCAGCAGCTTTACAAGCTAAAATGCTGGAAATATGGACAGATGTAGACGGAATGATGACAGCTGACCCACGGAAGGTGCGCAGAACCATGGTATTGAAACAGTTGTCATACATTGAAGCACTGGAACTGTCTCATTTTGGGGCTAAAGTATTGTATCCACCTTCAGTACAACCTGTCCTTGCCAAAAATATTCCGTTAAAGATCAAAAATACATTTAATCCTGCTGCTGAGGGAACACTTGTAGCACGAGAGAGTGTAGACAACGGTTCACCGATCAAAGGTATATCCTCAATTGATACCGTTGCCTTGATCTCCCTGAATGGTAGTGGTATGGTGGGTGTATCTGGATTTGCCAAACGTTTGTTTAGTGCTCTGGCTTCCGGACGTATCAACGTAATTCTGATTACACAGGCATCATCAGAGCATTCAATCACTGTAGCTATCAATGCCAGTGATGCTGCTAAAGCCAAGACCTTAATTGAAAGCGAATTTGTACAGGAACTAAAAAGCAATGCATTGGAACCTGTAGTTGTTGAGCAGGATCTAAGTATTCTGGCTATTGTAGGTGAAAACATGCGCAATACCCCTAACGTATCAGGAAAGCTGTTTTCATCACTAGGCCGGAATGGGGTAAACGTTCGTGCCATTGCCCAAGGTAGTTCTGAGAATAATATTTCGTTTGTAACACAAAATGCAGATTCCCGCAAAGCACTGAATATTGTACATGAGGCCTTCTTTTTGTCAGACACACGAGTGCTTAATATTTTCCTGGTTGGAGTTGGTACAGTAGGAGGGACGTTACTACGTCAGATGCGTGAGCAACAGGAGTACTTCCTACAGGAATACAATCTGGAACTGCGCGTAACAGGTATTGCCAACAGCCGGAAAATGTGGTTTGATGAAAATGGTATCCACCTACCTGACTGGAAAAATGTGTTGGATAACAATGGAGAGGCTATGTCTCTGGGCGGATTTGCAGGCAAAATGCATGAAATGAATCTGCGTAACTCCATTCTGGTAGATTGTACCGCCAGTGAAGATGTGGTAGATCTTTACGAAGAATCATTGCAGCGAGGTATCTCTATTGTAACTCCCAACAAGGTAGCTTGTTCCGGAAGATATGATTTATACAAACGTCTGAAACAAACTGCTACTCAGCGTGGAGCTAAGTTTTTGTTTGAAACCAACGTAGGGGCAGGCTTACCCGTAATAAAAACCTTAAATGACCTGACTCAGAGTGGTGACAAAATCTTGAAAATTGAGGCCATTCTATCAGGTACATTGAACTTTCTGTTTAATGAGCATAAAGCAGGCGTTTCATTTAGCTCTGTCGTAAAGAAAGCAAAAGAACTGGGCTATTCTGAGCCAGATCCACGGATTGATATGAATGGACTGGATGTTGCCCGTAAAATATTAATTCTGAGTCGTGAGGCAGGAGCGAAGAAAGAAGCAAAAGATGTAGTGAGTGAAAACTTCCTTCCGGAAGAATGTCAGAAAGCTACTTCTATAGAAGATTTCTTTACCGTTTTGCCTAAGTATGATGACTATTTTGAAACGATTCGTTCGGATGTAGAGAAAGCAGGAAACCGTCAACGATATGTCGCTGTCTATGAAAATGGAAATCTGAGTACAGGATTACGTGTAGTAGGGCCAGATAGTCCGTTCTATCAGGTAGAAGGTAATGACAATCTGGTATTGTTCTGGACAGAACGGTACAAAGTGCGACCTTTGATTGTGAAGGGTGCAGGTGCCGGAGCCGAAGTAACTGCTGCCGGGATCTTCGCTGACATTATTCGTATTGCAAATTTCTAATAATCTATAAGTTTTGTAGACTTAGTAAAGCCCGAATAAGAGTAAATAGTATCTTTGGCAATAGATAGTTCTCTGGAAGTTTGATTTTCATGCTTCCAGAGATTAGTTAGATACCAGGACGCTATAAATACCTAATCTATATGGATGAAAGTAACAAACTTCCATTTAATCCGGCTTTACAGGAATTGACTCAATACCTGCGTGATTTCAGTTCAAATGCTGAGATTGTGCTTTGGAATCGTATCAAAGATAAGCAGTTGGGTGTTGACTTTTCCTGGCAGCATCCTATTGGCGATTTTGTCTTTACCTTCTTTTGTAAAGAGAAAAGGCTGGCAATTGAAATTGAATCCGATGCACACACACATCCAGATGCTTATTTCTCCTCAGTACAGAAGCAGGAAGCTCTGAAAGATTATAATATTCGGGTAATTCAGCTTAGAGAAGAAGATATTGTGAAAGATGTTGAGAAAGCAGTTAAGCTGATTAAGTCGTCTTTAACTTGATACAATCTCGTTGTAGAATTTATGTATCAAAGATGGATGCTTGTTGCTTTAAGCTTATGTATGGCCTGTAAAACCATCGATGATCGTAAGCTTTTGACAGTAAAAGAGGAATACGTATATTTTAATAATATTAAGTTTCAGGTAATAGATAGTTCACAAAATTCTATTGTGGATCTATGCAAACTAATCACAGATACCAGTCTTAAGTATTATTTGAAAAATAACTTTAACAGATATTGCATTCTTTCAATAAGTAATGAATCAACAGTCCCTGTACAATTGACAGCTACTGATTCTTGTTTTGTAGTTACATCTGCATATATGAAAGGAAGATACTTGGGAAAACAGCCTGGTGATTCTATCACATATATAGGATATGATCACTTCCAAATATGCATATTTAATACACCATGGACTCCTGTTGATTATAGGCTTTTACCTAAAAAGAATGTCTATTTTTATTTACCATATATCACAAACTATCCAGATACGCTTAATTCAAAACTTAGAGGAAGAGGTGTACCTGCTGAAATGCAAAAAGTTGATACCTGTGAACTAGTAATATATTATGAATTGGATTCATTAGAAAAGAGTGTAGTTCACGGAATTGGTATCGTAGGAAGGATACATCATTCAAAGCCTGAGAGATTTCAACTTATTGATATTACATCGCGTGAAATTAATTCATATAATAAGTAACATTCTTAAGGTGATTAAACTATTTATTTCTTGTATTATTACTTACTCATTTACCATTGGATAGCTTACATATTTTTGCCCCTGCAACTGTAGCCAACGTCGCTGCCGGATTTGATATTCTGGGTTTTGCCCTTAATGCCCCTGGCGATGAAATTACCATTCGTAAAACAGACACTCCAGGTATTACGATCCATAACAAAACTGAATTTGCCAGCATGCCGTTGGCACCTGAAAAAAATACAGCAGGGGTTGCATTACAGGCATATCTGCAACATCTGGGTAGTGAACATGGATTTGAAATTACCTTTCTCAAGAAAATAAAACCAGGTAGTGGCATTGGAAGTAGTGCTGCCAGTTCAGCAGCAGCTGTTTTCGGAGCTAATGAATTGTTGGGACGTCCGTTAGAACGGAAAGATCTGGTGCAATTTGCTATGCAGGGAGAGAAGCTAGCCAGTGGCTCTGCTCATGCCGATAATGTGGCACCTGCCCTGATGGGTGGATTTGTATTGGTTCGCAGCTACAATCCACTGGATCTGGTGACTATACCTGTACCAGAAAATCTGTATGCCAGTGTGATTCATCCTCAGATTGAATTAAAAACAGAAGATTCTCGTCGGGTATTGCGTAAACAGATTTTACTGAAAGATGCCGTAGTACAATGGGGAAATACTGCAGGGCTTATTGCTGGTTTGTTTAAAGGCGATTATGAACTGATCGGTCGGTCACTGCAGGATGTGATTATAGAGCCTATTCGTTCGTTATTGATTCCAGGATTTGAATCTATTAAGACAGCCGCTTTACAGGCGGGTGCTTTAGGATGTAGCATCTCTGGTTCAGGACCCTCTATCTTTACATTAAGTACATCAGAAGCTACAGCACAGACTGTCGCAAAAGCCATGCAGCAGATGTGTAGCCAGCAAGGCATTGAAAGCGAAATCCATGTTTCGCCTATTAATACACAAGGGCCGAGGATTGTACAATAATTTAGGCACTGGATTTTTGTCTGACTCAGCTTTTGTATATTCTTTAGAACTAGCAATAATCCTTTAGTAAGACCTATGCCTCTGGAAAAATATCTTATCTGTATTGCGTGGTTATTTCTTCAACTAACTAATAGTTTTGCCCAGGTTCCAAACGATAATATTGAAAATCGTTTGGAACTTACGCTTAATCAGTGGCATTCTTCCCGAACAGATAAATGTACTGTACAGTGGAAATGTGTAGATGAAGCCTTAACAGGAAAATGTATTGACTATCATAATGATCAATGGTTTTATTTCACTACTTCACAGGTCAAAGGTCCTGTTTTTGTCAACATTTCAAAGCAGGCATGTGAAGATATCCGGGGGGTGCAGCTTGTAGTAATAGATGGTACACCTTGCGAAACCAAAACGTATCAGATATTGGCTTGTGCCTCTATGGCTAATCAGGATGATATCTATGTTCAATTAGATTCATTAAAACCTAATCATACGTACCTGCTCAATGTGGACGGGTATCTTCACGATTATTGTAAGTTTGACATTCAGGTAAGTGATCATTCCATTGGAATTCCTATGAATCACAAAGCAATGGGAACTGCGAAGGGAGAGGTCCAGGGTAAAGTCGTCAATCTATCGTGGACCGTAGATGAAGATATCGCTGCTCAGGTAAATGAGTTTCATATTCTCCGGCGCCGACAGGCAGATGTACGCTCCCAGATTGTCCAAAAGATACCTCTAACTAAAAATGCTGCAGGTGGTTTTGTTGATCATTACGAAACACAGGATACATTAACTAAAGCAGGTACCTATGCCTATAAGATTCTCGGCCTGACTACAGAGGGAAATACAGTATTGATTGGTTCATCGCAACAGCAGATAGATCAACGCAGCGTCAGTAATGCCTATGTCTCCATACCTCTGCCGTTTAAAAAAAACAGCAATGTTACCCTCCTTATTTACAATGCTGTCAATCATGTGCTGCTAGATAAGACGGGGCTAACCTTGTCTGAAAACAATCAGACTGTTCGTTACTTTGCTGGTTATCTGACTGAAAAAGGCATCCATAAGATACAAGTGAGAGCCGTTGATAGCAAAACTGGGCAGGCTCAGGATTTTTCTTTTGACATTACTTCTTCTCAATAGTATATTTCCAGAATAAAGGGGCTCAATAAAAGTTTGCAGAATTACTTCGTATTTCTGTTTTGCACCAAAGATCCTTATCCAAACTAAAAACCAATCCAACCTCAATCTAGCCTGTATGAAAAAACGCTATCTGATTTGGTTCGCTGCACTTGCATTGGCAGCCTGTACCTCTAAATCGACTGATACCAGCCAAACCACTGCTATGACAGAAACAAATCCCAAGTTAACCAAGCTGTTTGACGAGTATTACGAAGAACGGCTCAAGTTTTTCCCATTGGAAGCTACCTCTCAGGGCGATAATCGCTACAATGATCAGCTTCCTAATGATATATCACAGGAGTTTATCGGACAGACCAAAAGCTTCTATGAAAAGTATCTGAGTCAGCTACAAGCAATCTCCCGTGATTCGCTAAGTGACCAGGATAAGATTGGTTATGATGTATTAGAACGTGATCTGAAAATACAACTGGAAGGCATTCCATTTCATACAGAAGAAATTCCTTTCCAGCAATTCTGGGGACTTCCTTTGCAAATGGGTATGCTGGGTAGTGGAGATGGGTCACATCCTTTTCATTCTGTGAAAGATTATGATGACTGGTTAAAGCGGGCTGCCTCGTTTACTGTGTGGGCAGATACTGCTATTGGTAACTTCAAAAAAGGAATTGCTGACGGTGTGGTGTTACCTAAGTCACTGGTTGTAAAAATGATTCCTCAGATGAATGATCTGGTAGTAGCTGATCCTACCAAAAGCATTTTTTATGGACCTGTCAATAAATTTCCGGAAGATTTCAGCGACGCAGATAAAACGCGTTTGACAGAAGCCTTTAAGAAAGCTATAACTACTCAGATTGTACCTGCGTATAAAAAGATGGGTGATTTTCTAAAGAACGAATATCTTCCCAAAGCCCGTACCACATCTGGTATAGGAGTATTACCTAAGGGCAAAGAGTTGTATGCCTATTATGTGCGTTTTTGGACTACCACTAATAAAACACCGGAAGAAATATTTGAGTTGGGAGAAAAAGAAGTTGCCCGAATTAAGGGAGAGATGGAAGCTGTAAAGACTCAGGTTGGTTTCAAAGGAGACCTGAAAGCTTTCTTTGACCATTTGAAAGACGATCCAAAGTTCTATCCATATAAAACACCTGAGGATGTACTAAAGGCTTTTCAGAACATTCATGACAGAATAAAGCCTAATGTAGCAAAAATCTTTAACAAGACTCCTAAAACCCCTTTTGAGATCCGTCGTACAGAAGCGTTTCGTGAAGCTTCTGCCAGTGCAGAATATCAGCCTGGTTCAGCAGATGGTAGCCGTCCGGGTATCTTCTATGTACCTATTCCGGATGCAAAGAAGTTTAATGTAACCTCAGGTATGGAGTCATTATTCCTGCATGAGGCCATTCCCGGACACCATTATCAGATGTCTTTACAACAGGAGAATACAGCCCTTCCTAAGTTTATGCGTTTTATGTTTAACAGTGCTTATGGGGAAGGTTGGGCATTGTATACAGAATCTTTGGGGAAAGAACTGGGAGTATACACAGATCCGTATCAGTACATGGGTGCGTTGGGTGATGAAATGCACCGCGCTATTCGTCTGGTAGTGGATGTGGCTATTCACACCAAAGGCTGGACACGTGAGCAAGCCATCAAGTACATGATGGACAACGAACCTATTGCTGAACAAGGTGCTGTTGCCGAGATTGAACGCTACATGGCTGTTCCCGGACAGGCATTATCCTATAAGATTGGTGCATTGAAAATTCGTGAGTTGCGCGCGAAATACGAAAAAGAACTTGGCAACAAGTTTAGTCTGGCTGCCTTCCATGATGAGTTTTTGAAGGATGGTTGTCTGCCACTGGATGTACTGGAACGGAAGATGGATGCCTGGGCTGCTGCTCAGAAATAATAGACTTAGTGATTTAACTAAAAGCCTCGGTTACGTTTAATGCAGAACCGGGGCTTTTGTATTTGGGAATAGCCTATAGCTTCTTGAATGTTTTATTCTTATCTACTGTGAGGTATATATATATGTATAGTTTGCCTGTGTTTGATGTATGGTTTTGATGTATGGTACGTTGTCTGCTCAGACAATGGAAACAGTATAGCATACTTCGAAAGACACTCCTCATCCTGTTATCCGAAAGCTCCAGATGGTGGAAATATCCACTATCTGAAAGCTATTCCTGTTCGGTTGTATTGTGATCCGGATATTAACTGGATTATTGAAAATCGTAGCGGGAACTACAGGTATAGGAATGCTGCAGATTTATCCGAGTGTATTTATGCAACTTAAAATTTTAGGAAATACCAAAGCTGATAAATTCAGCTGAATTTATCAATCGCCTTGGCAAAGGATATCTGCCAGATGGCAGACGACATCCTCATGCTTTTCCATACTTGATCCAGATGAGTTTATCGAATGGGCTATAAAATGTCTTTAGGAACAAGACTTTGAGCTAAACCTTCTCGTTTTTCTATCTAGTGTTAAAAATCTAGGAGGGACAATCATTAATGAAGCATTGGTTAATTATTGTAGTTACGCTCCTCACTATAAAACTCTTTAACAATAAAGATGGGTCTTTGTTGAGTTTCTTTATAAATCCGGAAAACGTATTCCCCCAAAATTCCCATAAATAGAAGTTGAATAGACCCCAAAAAGTATAAGCTAAGTAAAATAGAAGACCAACCGATAATGGCTATACCTATTATTTTACTAATAAGCGTATATAGCCCTGCAAAGAAAAACAAAATCATACCAATAAGACCTGTATACAAACATATTTTGATGGGAAGGTCTGAAAAAGAAAAGATTGCATCCAGAGCTAAATTAATTAACTTAAGAGTGCTCATCTTAGCTTCTCCATCTTGTCTGTCTTCCCGATCATAGTAGACAAATCCTTGAGTAAAGCCTATAAAGAAACGTAAACCTGGAAGATATCTATTCTTTTCTGTAAGTGATAAGAAGGCATTTAAGGCTTTCCGATTCATGATAGAAAAATTACCCACATCATTTACATCACTTATTTGTGAGAAACGCTTAAATACAAAATGAAAAAGTTTGATTAATGCCTTTTTGCCCCATTGTTCTTTCCGCTTTTGTCTTTTACCATGTACAATATCTAACTGTTCAGACAATAACTTCTGATGCATAGATGCCAGTAATTCTGGGGGGTCTTGGAGGTCGCCATCCATCATCGCAATATATTCGCCTTTTGCATGTTGAAGACCTGCTGTATAAGCAGCTTGGTGTCCAAAATTGCGTGAGAGAACTAATACTTTAAATCTGGTGTCTTTCTTATGGAATGATTTGAGGATTTCCAAACTTCTATCCTGACTGCCATCATCAACACAGATAATTTCAAAATCTTCTGTAATGGTAGATAATGCCTGAGTACACCTATAAAAAAGCTTCTCAATTAGCAGTTCTTCATTATAAATAGGTATAACTAAAGATATCATTGTATCGGTATATCATTTAGAAGCTACTAGAAGCAAGTCTTTTCCTATAAACGGTTTTACAAGTAGCTTCTCAATTACATTGGAGACTGGTACTAAATAGGTATCGTAAATACTTACTGCTTTGCTATTAAGAGTATCATTTTCCTTGAAGAAAAACTTATTGTAGTATGCAGCAAAATAACCTAAGAAGTCGTGATATCGTAAAGAGTCAATAGTAAAGCCAGCCTGAAGAGCTTTATTTTTTAAGTCTTTAAGATGATATCTGCGGAAATGCCCTATCTGTTTATCAAATTGAGAATATAATTCCTGACGAGCTGGAACATAAATAAATATTTTACCTCCACTAGTCAAAGATTGATGCATTTGCTTTAAAATTGCCAGATCATCCTCTATATGTTCAAGTACATCAATCGCAAAAATAAAATTGACAGGGTAGGGCAACTCGTCAAGTGTGTGAAAAGCAGTATGATTTTGTGATAGTTTCAGGCAATAGTCTTCATCTAAATCAGTGGCCAATGTCTGGATATATTGCTTATTTCGAAATCGATTTATGAATTCGCCACGTCCAGCTCCAAATTCTAATAATTTAACTTGAGAAGTTAACTTATCAAGATTAAAGGAAGTCGTTATCAACGATTCAACTGCTTTATTCCGTTTCACGGCAAATTTAGACATCACATCAAGGACATCATCGCCTGTATACACAAATTCATTAGTCATTTGAAAAGTTTTAGAAGTGCAATATTACAAATTCTATTACAAAGCATGCAAACAATCTGACAAAGATGCCATATTTATATATTATAAGATGTTAAATAGAGTTATTTATTGGCGTTTTTGGGTATAGTGGATTACTGAGAGATATTTTTAAAGGAGCAAATGGGATATATTCTGTAGCAATCCGAACCTTTTTTTAGGGACGTAGCCACCCACTATTCACTGAAGAATAGGTAAAGGAGTAACACAAAAGATGCCTTTGAAACCTTTACAAAATAATCTAAGAGGCTGTCTTAAAATAGTTGTTAGCAAAAAAAGCATTGAAAAAATGTTGCTTTAAAAGATCAGATCCTCAAAGCTGGTTTCCAATCTGCGTCGAAGAATCAAACTGGTTTGGGGTGACAGAGGCTATCAGGGAAACGAACTGGTTCAATGGGTCAAACAGCTCTGCAATTGGCCGTGACAGATAGTGAAGCGAAATGAAGCTCAATCCGGATTTGTGGTTTTGCGCAGACGATAGGTAGTAGAAAGAATCTTTGCTTGGTTATCTTTTCACATACGACTCAATAAGGACTATGAAAAGACAACCCAAAGTAGCGAAAATCTGATTTACATTGCTGCTAGTGATATGATATTAAGAAGACTCTAAAACTATTTTAAGACAAGCTCTAAAAGCTTCGGTTACGTTTAATGCAGAACCGGGGCTTTTGTATTTGGGAATAGCCTATAGCTTCTTGAATGTTTTATTCTTATCTACTGTGAGGTATATATATATGTATAGTTTGCCTGTGTTTGATGTATGGTTTTGATGTATGGTACGTTGTCTGCTCAGACAATGGAAACAGTATAGCATACTTCGAAAGACACTCCTCATCCTGTTATCCGAAAGCTCCAGATGGTGGAAATATCCACTATCTGAAAGCTATTCCTGTTCGGTTGTATTGTGATCCGGATATTAACTGGATTATTGAAAATCGTAGCGGGAACTACAGGTATAGGAATGCTGCAGATTTATCCGAGTGTATTTATGCAACTTAAAATTTTAGGAAATGCCAAAGCTGATAAATTCAGCTGAATTTATCAATCGCCTTGGCAAAGGATATCTGCCAGATGGCAGACGACATCCTCATGCTTTTCCATACTTGATCCAGATGAGTTTATCGAATGGGCTATAAAATGTCTTTAGGATTGGCTAAGTACCTTCTTTCCAGGAATGATTTTGTTTGTGTGTAAAAAAACGCCTCGTTCTAGCAACTACTGCTAAAATGAGGCGTTTTCATGACCAAATAAATATATTTTTTGTTACTCGGTTAATTCTTTATCAGCTTCTGAGTAGTAACCTGACCACCTGACTCCAACCGGATAAAGTATATACCAGCTGCATGTTTACTCAAATCATAGCCTACAGTGTATTGACCTTTTGTCATATTTTTATGTAATAGCAAAGTTCGATTTCCCTGCCCGGAATACAATGCCAGGGTTACGGGGCCTGATTGATTTACTGTGTACTGTATAGTGACCTGTCCAGTAGAAGGATTAGGATAAAGTGTTATAAGATTATCGGGATTACCTTCATTCATGGCTATTCGGGCCGAACTACTGGTGCCATATACTTCAAGTTCATACATAGAATATCCATACTGTGTAGATCGTTTGGTACCATATATCCGGATGTACCTGCCAGTACCATTCAAGCCTGTATGATCATTGATCAGCTGTGTATTACCCACAATAGGTGCTTTCAATGATTGCCAGTTTACAGTATCATTAGAGATCTGAAGCTCATAATCCACTGCACGGGCATTTTCCCAGGTTATCTTTACCCGATTGATTGAATAAACCGCTCCAAGATCTACATAGATCCATTGTGGGTCACTAAACGCGCTGGACCATCGGGTACCTGTATTTCCATCTACGGCTTTTGCTCCTAGCAATGAGCCATTCTCTACTGAGGAGGTCGTTGTTTTTTTATTGAGTGCCAGATTGCTCGCTCCGTTACTTACAATTGTGAGAGTCACTGGTGAAGAGGTAGAAGTAGCCCCTGTATTATCAGTAGCCTGAGCTGTAAGCGTATACGTACCTGCATTGATATTGGTCCATGTATAGGTATAAGGTGCAGAAGTAATAGTTGTTAGTGGCGTTGTACCGTTGTAAAAAACAACTTTTGTTATACTGCCATCCGTATCAGATGCTGTTGCTGTCAGGGTTGCACTTCCAGGTGCTACTACTATAGTATTTGTAGTTGCCAGACTTACAGATGGTAAGTTGTTTCCAGAAGCTGATGTAAATGCTATATAATTCAGGTTTATATCATTGCTTTCAAAAACAACCCGAAGCACTTTTGTACCAACTGTAAGGGAAGGCGTTGTAACAGATACAGTTTGCCAGCTTTGAAATCCGCCTGTATTGGGAACATTGATTGTACCAGATATATTTTGCCCATCCAGTTCAATGTGCATAGTTTTTCCAGCAGCTGTAGTGGCTATACGTGTCTGTAGTGTATAAACACCTGCCGACGTTATATTTACAGTATATTCCAGCCATTCGCCAGTTGCTACCCAGCCAATATTGAAACCACCTTCAGAGCAACCTTCTATATCTACATCTTCAGTTGTTCGATATCCATTGCCCGAATTACCTGTACTTAGGTCATTATAGGCAATAGATTGTCCTCCTGTATCAAAGTCTTCAGCTTCGATCTTACCGGGAACAGACCAGGGTAACCCTCCATATGGATTTTGAATAGAAGAAGTGACAGCATAGTTGGCCGTATAGGTTGTATTTACTGCTGGAACACGAATTGTCTGACTGGCCTGACCTCCATGTGTCCAGCTTGAGAATGCATAATTATTATTGCCAAGAACCTGAGGCGTGATGGCTTGTAAATTGATTAAGCTATTGACAACCAGTGTTTTGGTAAATGGCGTAGTGCCTTGAGCTGCTAGCACAACCTGTAATCCTGGAATATTGGCTACAGCAGTTATATCTACCTTATTCGGATAGACATCTACAGAATCCTGTCCTTTACGTCCGTTAGCATCTGTTGCTGTCAGGATAATTCTGAGCCAGATATTAGGGGATGTTTCACCACCATTGTCAGCAACAAATGATCCGGATGTTACACCTGATGGGACTACAGGCCCGGGATGCCAGTGTTCACTGGTAGGGCTATCTTTATGGAAGAACCGTACCTCCCAGGAGAGTGCTGATGCAGACAAGTTTCCATCTTCCTGATCTGTGGCAGTACCTGCATAATTAATTACATCTCCTACACTCCATTTGGTCGTTGTCAATGGCAGGGTAATGTCTGCAACAGGTTTGGCATTGAAAGGTTGTATGGTTAGTGTTGCATTGTTGCTAGTTGCACTACCGTTGGCATTGGTTACAATACATCGATAGGAAGCTGCATCCGCCAGTGTTGTTACTGAAATGGTATAGCTGGCAGATGTTGCCCCGGAAATATTCACTGCATTTTTTTGCCATTGATAGGTAAAAGGTGTAGCTCCAGACACACTTACAGTAAAGGTTACTGGGTCACCAGCGGTAATAGTCTGGCTAGTAGGCTGGTTAACGATAACAGGTGCTTGTGTATTATCGTATTCCAGCCGCCATAGACTACCTGTGTTACCATATTTAAAATAATAGATATTACCATCTATACCCACACTAGTGCCCAGTATAGATCCAAAGCCTGAAGGTGCAAATTCTTGCCACTGGCCTTGTACAGGATTAGCTGCATCAATGCTACGCATCCAGCCAGAACACCAGTCTGTAAAGTAAAACCGGTTTCTGTATTGAGCTGGATAGTTTGTGGATGTAGGATTGAAAAATGTTCCGGATGTAATAGCACATCCCCAGTTTGAGTGTCCGTAATAAAAGGCAGCTGTGATGGTGTTAGCTGGTTGTTCCGGGCCTGAGCGTCCATTCTGATCCCACCCATAATTATAGTTTTTGGCTGGATCTGGATTCGTCACATCATCAATCTCTTCATAGTTGCCACCTACATTCATGACAAATATTTTTTGAGAAAGCGGGTCCAGACTCATTCTCCAGGGGTTTCGCATCCCAATGGCCCAGATACTTCTTTTTTGCCGGCTGGCTCCTGCTTCGTTGTAATAAGGATTTCCGGGAGCTGGCTGACCATCTTCTGTTAGGCGAAGAATTTTACCTCTGTAAGTATCCAGTTTGGCAGATTCCGCGGAAGAGTTACTTTCTCCTATCGCTATATAAAGTAGTCCGTTTTTAAATAAAAGAGCACCACCATTATGGAAACCATTAATGATTGGATCAAACTCCATGACTCTGTTTATAGAGGTCACCTGGTTGGATGCATTAATTACAATGACATCCAGATAGTGGAGAGTCATAGCGGCATTAGTGTAGAATATATAACACTTTCCATTTTGAGAAAAGTTGGGGTGTAAGGTAATGCCTAACAGACCTTGTTCGGAGGCTGTGGTTGTGGAAACGGTATGAACCGTACTTACTGTATTATTCTGAAAAACCTTGACAATACCTGCCCGCTCTGCAATAAAAATCCGTCCGTCTGGCGCGTGTGCCATGGCAGTTGCTTCCCGGATATTATCAGCAGTCAATTTCTTCGCTGTAAAACCTGTTGGTAATTGAGCAAATGTGTGATGGGTATACAGTATTGAGAGCGCAATCAGTAGGTAAATACTTTTCCTGAAAACACGTGTTGTTGAAAAAAGTTGTCTTGGGGTATGACGTGAGCATCCCATGACTTTGTAAAAAAGACTCATAGATTTTACTGTTAAAAAATTAAAAGATAGAATGAGGATAGCTCTCTGTTTGCTGAGAGTTCGTATTCCTTTTTAAAAAATAAAAAATGGAACAGCTAAATAAAAAAAATGTAACTCCTTCTACGGAGATATGAGGGCAAAAGTTTAGTGTAAAGACTTTATGTAGAAAAATAATAGTGAGTAGTTTCTAGCTATCTTATGCATATCAGATAGTTATATAGATTGATAAATAGAAAAATACCTCTGCTACGAACGAAGTTAGTGGTAACAGAGGTATATACAAAATTGTCACTATGGATTGTTTTACTTTCCTACTACATTCAACTCTATATAGGTAGCCTTATCAGGTGAATGATAAATCCGTTGTGTTGCTTTCTGATAGTCAGAATCCTTAGCATCATAAATATTCTCTACATATTTCTGAGGATTGCGATCTACCAGTGGGAACCATGTACTTTGAATCTGAATCATAATGCGATGCCCCTTTTTAAAGGTATGATTGATATCGGGCATCACAAAGCTTACTTCTGTAGGTTGATTAGGTGTAAAAGGTTCCGGTTTTTCATATGAGTTACGGAAACGGGCACGGAATGGCTCTCCACGAACCAGCATCTGATAACCTGCTGTTGGGATTTTTGCTTCTTTAAACTGAGCAGCTGTGTCCGGATACACATCAATTATTTTTACAATGAAGTCTGAATCTGTTCCGGAAGTAGATACGTGCAGACTTGGTTTTACCTGACCTGCTATAGTAATATCTTCTGTCAAGGCATCTGTCGTATATACTACTACATCTGGGCGACGGGCTGCAAACCGCTGGTCATCTGTCATGTATTCGCGTGTCATTCCTGTTTTGATTTCTTCAATAAATGGAACAGGATGTGCCGGATCACTTACATATTCGTCATAGCCACCATCACCATCGGCTGTTGGGGTAGCAAAGGCTAGCTTATGATCTCCCTGTAAATACAGCCGTTTAGCTTGTGTGTTTTTAGGAGGCCACTGATCATAGGTACGCCACTGATTGGAACCTGTTTCAAATACATACGCTTCTGGTAGTTTTGGATCAGCCTTTCCTTTGAGATGGTATTGAAAGAATTTGAATTCAATGTTTTCACGATAGAAAGGAGATGTCTTTTGTACAAACGATGCATTACCTAAGAAAGAACCATCTGAACGAGCCCAACCACCATGAAACCAAGGACCCATTACCAGCATATTGTTAGCTCCCGGATTATTCTTTTCAATTGTTTTATAAATTTCCAATGCGCCAAACAAGTTTTCCGCATCAAACCAACCTCCTACAGTCATCACAGCTGGCTTTACATTTTTCAGATGCGGACGTACATTTCGTGCCTGCCAGAATGGATCGTAATTGGGATGTTGCCTGAATTCGTTCCAGAATGCTACACTATCTTTGTAATAGACAGAATTGATATGACTCAGCGATCCCAGATTCAGGAAGAACTGATACCCATCCGGTGTACCATGATTGAACCGGTAAGGGCTAGTTGGACGGGGTTGTGGACGAGGCTTTCCAAAGTTAGCCATGAAATTGAAAAAATGCGGCAAAAAGAATGCACCATTGTGGTGAAAGTCATCTCCAATGAACCAGTCTGTAACAGGAGCCTGTGGCGAAGCAGCCTTCAACGCCGGATGATTACTTAGCACCCCCATGGTGGTATAAAACCCAGGATAGGAAATACCCCACTGACCAAACTTGCCATTGTTATTTTTTACATTCTTCAAAAGCCACTCAATGGTATCATAGGTATCCGAACTTTCATCAATATCCTTCTTACCCTTCTTGGCAGGATTGTGGGGACGAACATCCATAAACTCGCCTTCTGACATGTATTTCCCCCGTACGTCCTGATAGGCAAAGATGTACCCATCTTTTACAAAGAAGTCAGAAGGTCCCATAGATGTTTTATATTCATTTTCTCCATAAGGCCCCACACTGTAAGGTGTACGATTCAGCATGATGGGATATTTTTGTGAGGCATCCTTAGGACTGTAAACAATGGTGCACAGCTTTATCCCATCCCGCATGGGAATGTAGTATATTGCCTTTGTATAGTTATTTTTTATGTAAGCTGCAATATCTTCCTGTGCATATACATCAGATGGTATAAATGAGATACTTACAAGAAGAGCAATAAGTAAGTAGTAGGTTTTTTTCATATGCAGTTAGTGGTGTATGGTTGTTTGCAAGCCACAATATACACTTTTGTGTGAAAAATATCCTAATCCACAACAAGACGCTGCTTTTACTTTGTTAATAATACTCCATATAGATTTGCTCTACCATATAAAGATGCCTTGGTGCCTACTTTCTCAAGGGTAGTATATCCTGCTTTTGTAGCCAGTTTTTGGAGAGATTGAAAGCTGACAGGATAAGGAACCCAGGGATTGGCTTTGTCCGTATCGTATTCAACAAGCAATAGCTTATGAGAAGGTTGCAGAAGAGAAGACTGAATGGTTTGGAGAAATGATAAATGATCGGCTACATAATGTAATGAGTTAGCCATGAGTATGCCATCCAGTAGGGATGGAAGGGAGAATGATTGTGTAAAGTCTTTTACCATCTTTTTTACCAGAACATTTTGGTAGTTATCAGGGATTGTATCTAAAGCCATCGCATCTTTATCAATGGCATAAATGGTGCTTTGGGGAGGTAGTAGATGAGTCAAGGCTTTGGTAAACAATCCTGTTCCACATCCCAGATCAGCCCATATTTGAGGTTCTGTTTGACGAATAGCTGTTGTATAAATCAGGTTAATTGCTTCGGAAAGTTCCATAGGAGTAGGAGTTTGATTAAAGCCAGCCGTATGTATATATACAATCCTGATGTATATATAGTATGCCGGAATAGGCTGGCAAGACTAAAAGTAATAAGGGAAACGAACACACCTATATCATATTTTATACCTTTGTCAGATACCTTATTATTATCTTTGAAACCACAGGAACATATACCTATTTATCAATTGGACGGAGATACAATCTTTGTCTATACCTCTGATGACCCTGCATTTCATGGGTTTGGAGGGAGCCACCGGAATGACTTTTTTGAAATAATCTGGTTTACTTCAAACGCTGATGTTCACTATATAGATTTCACACCTCACCCAATTCTGAAAGATACTGTATATCTTCTGGGACGCAATCAGGTACATGCGATTCCAGGCAGTAAGCCAGCTGCACGGGTTATTGCTTTTTCCCGTGAGTTGATGTATGCTATTGAAGAAGATCATCTGCGTTATCTGTTTTTGCCATTTACCAATGACGGAATTACTATTCCTCCAGATATGGTTGAGCCAATGGCTCATCTGTTTGACCTGATGCATCTAGAATGTAAAACGAAAGCAGATATTGGTGTACTACACCTGTATTTGCGACTCTTTTTGATCCATCTGTATCGTTTTAGTCAGACGTTGTCTTCATCCATTGCACTACATGATGAACGGGTGAAGAAAATTTATATTCTGATAAGTGATCATTACAAAGAAGAGAGAAATGTAACTTTTTATGCCAATGCAGTAAATCTTACGCCTAAGCGACTCAATGAAGTATTAAAGGAGCGATTAGGTGTAACTGTAACTCAGATTATTCATACATATCTGGTTATTGAAGCCAAGCGCCAAATATTAATTGGTAAAAGAACATTCAAAGAAATTGCATTCGAATTAGGCTTTAGTGAGCAAGCCTATTTTAGCCGGTTCTTTAAAAAACAAACTGGTATTACCCCTGAAACCTTCCAGCAGGTAGCCTTAGGGATATTCCGATAAGCAAAGAGTGCCACGCATGCATATACGTTATCTTATTCTATAATTTTTCTGGAAAAGAAATTTAGAAATCAAGAAAAAGGCCTCCTTTTTGTACTCTTGGGAGGATCTCCTTTTCCTTTTTTTCTTCTGTAATAGCCACACTCTTCCTATCCTCCTGTAAGGATCTCTTGACAAATAGAGTTGTCTGCGGTTTCTGAGAGAAAGAATACGCTCCTGTTGAAACGGTTGTCGGTCTTGTCATGCCTGTCTGTATAGAGGCTTAAAGTTCCTTTCAGGAGGGCAAGAAAGGGTGAGAGGGTACAAAAAAGAGATTTTTCTTTAAAATCCTAAAACTGTAAAAGTATCAGACAAAATAAGTATATACTTAGCTTTAATAGATTTGTTGTATACTGATCGGTTTGTATTTTTATCGATGTTAATTATTTGATTATTAAGAAAATATTTTCTTTTTTGTTTAAGTGCTGTAATGAGGTTCTCTCGCCGTTTGATTTTGTTTTCCTATGTTGAAACTATTTTGATCCAGTTTTTATTTGTATTATAAGATACCGAGTGGTATTATTGTGCCGATTTAGAGTGAGGCTACATGCTACTATCCAATTATAAATAAAATCAGTACAGTGTTATCCGATAAACATATACTATGAAACGAGTTGTAATAACAGGATTAGGAGCGATTACTCCCCTGGGTAATTCCGTAAGCGAGTTCTGGCACAATATTGTGGCTGGTAAGAGTGGAGCAGATTATATTACCCATTTTGACGCATCACGATTCAAGACGCATTTTGCCTGTGAGGTTAAAGGCTTTGAACCAACTGATTATATAGAGAAAAAAGAAATAAAAAAGTATGATCTGTTTACCCAGTATGCTATTGCTGCTTCAGATCAGGCAATTCAAGATGCAGGTTTTGATTTTACAACCATGCCAGATGAAGAGAAATATCAGATAGGGGTAATCTGGGCTTCTGGTAATGGGGGTATAGGTACATTTGAAGATCAGGTGCGTGAATATTATCAGGGTGATGGGACGCCACGTTTCAATCCTTACTTTATTCCCAAAATGATTGCAGACATTGCCGCAGGAGTTATCTCTATTCGTCATAAGTTGTATGGTCCCAATTATTGTACAGTTTCCGCCTGTGCTTCTTCCAATACAGCTATTATCAATGCCTTTGATACAATTCGTCTGGGAAAGGCCACCGTTATGATTGCGGGCGGATCTGAGGCACCGATAACTCCCGCATCGGTAGGCGGTTTTAACGCCGCTCAGGCATTATCTAAACGAAATGACTCTCCACAAACTGCTTCCAGACCATTTGATCAGGATCGGGACGGATTTGTAATCGGAGAAGGGGCAGGAGCATTGGTGCTGGAAGAGTATGAACATGCCAAAGCCAGAGGAGCTACTATCTATGCGGAAATTGTTGGAGGAGGGATGGCCGCTGATGCATATCATCTTACAGGCACATCACCAGAAGGATTAGGTGCTGCCTTAGGTATTTCCAAAGCTTTACAGGATGCAGGGCTTTCTCCAGCAGATATAAATAACATCAATACCCATGCTACCTCAACGGGTATTGGCGATGTGAGTGAACTTGTAGGAATCAAGCGTATATTTGGGGAACATAAAGTAAGTATCTCTGCAACCAAATCGATGACAGGTCATTTGCTGGGGGCAGCAGGAGCTATTGAAAGTATTATCAGTGTATTATCTGTAAAACACGATATTATCCCTCCAACCATAAATACAGAAAATGTAGATCCAGAACTGCCAGAGGGATTAGATATTGTGATAGGGAAAGCAAGACATACACCAGTCAATTATGTACTTAACAATACATTTGGATTTGGAGGACACACGGCCACTTCTATTTTTAAAAAATATCATTCCTAGTGAGCTATTGTAGGAAGAGTGTTATAAATCAGTAACGTCATGTCAAAAGCGGAACAAACAAAGGCGTTTATAATAGAAAAGACTGCGCCTATCTTTAATTCAAAGGGCTTCTGGGGAACCTCTCTGAGTGATCTGACAGAGGCAACCGGACTTACCAAAGGGAGTATATATGGCAATTTTGAGAATAAGGAAGATGTAGCTATCGCTGCCTTTGAATATAATGTAAATAAGTTATCTAAAAATATGGATGTGGCTATCCATAATGCACAATCTGCTACAGACAAAATGCAGGCCTTTACGGATTTTTACAGATCTATCTGGAAAGGTGTCTCTACCAGTGGAGGATGTCCAATTCTGAATACAGCTGTGGAAGCAGATGATAATCTGCCTTTTTTGAAAAAACGTGTGCAAAATAGCATAAAAGGTATTGCTACCCGATTGATACGTATTATGGACACTGGAAAGGCAAACGGAGAATTCCGAAATGAGATAGACTCATCTACCTATGCGTATACCTTTATTGCCATGGTAGAGGGAGGAATTATGTTATCTAAAATTACTGGCCAGCAAGTGCATTTGTTTACAGTGCTGGATAAGATTATGAGTATTGTACAGGAAGAATTGAAAGTTAAAACTCTTTAATAAAGAACATCTATAATAGCGTCTGGAGAAATAAGATAGGGGAAGAAGTGGGAGAATAGTGCTAGATAAATCTATATTGTTTATAGCCCATCTACTGGCTGATTTTGTAATCCGCTGGTATATGGGCTACTTTTTTGTCACTAAATGCTTGTTGTATATAGGATTACATTTTTGTTTGGTTGTATTATTCTATTAAATGGTTTGTTGCTATTGGTTTTTTGTGAGTGCTAACTCTCTAGCTAGTTATAGCTTTCTGGAGTTAGTATGAAAAGGAGATAAGAGGGAATGTTCAAATTGTCCAAGGAATCCGGCAAAAAGTATTCGTTCTGCTGCAATTGTCAGACGTACATTTGTCTTGTTAGTACGACTTAGCTGTACTAGATAACTAAAGAAAATCTATTTTTCTTTTTATCCCTGTTCATAATTAAACATTCAAAACGTATGAAAATCCTTGAAAATAGAGTTGCTATTGTAACCGGTGCGGGTTCTGGAATAGGCAAGGAAATTGCCATTAAATATGCTGAAGAAGGAGCAAAGGTAGTGGTGAGTGATATTAGCGAAAAAGGTGCAAATGCTGTTGTGGAAGAAATTAAAAAGAAGGGGGGAGAAGCCATCTTTATAAAAGCAGATACCAGCAAGCCAGAAGATAATGAAGCCTTGGTAAAACAAACTGTAGCGAAATATGGCGCTTTGCATATTGCCTGTAACAATGCAGGCATTGGCGGTCCGGCATCTCCTGTAGGTGAGTATCCATTGGATGGTTGGGAAAAAGTAATTGGCGTCAATCTGAATGGTGTATTTTATGGGATGCGCTATCAGATTCCTGCTCTGCAGGCAAGTGGCGGCGGAGCAATTGTAAATGTTGCTTCTATTTTGGGACAAGTTGGTTTTCGTAACTCTGCAGCGTATGTAGCTGCCAAACATGGGGTAGTAGGCTTAACACAAACTGCCGCTTTAGAGTATGCTTCTCAAAATATTCGTATCAATGCCATTGGACCAGGATTTATCAAAACTCCTTTACTGGATGCTAATTTGTCTCCCGAAGCAATGAATGCGTTGGTTGGCTTACATCCCATAGGACGTTTGGGTGAGTCGGCAGAAGTAGCGGAACTAGCCCTGTGGCTAAGCTCATCCAAAGCATCTTTTGTGACTGGTTCTTACTACAATATAGATGGTGGATACCTAGCTCAGTAACATTTTATAGACGAGCTTGGATACTTCTATTCAGGCTCTTATCAGATTGACAGAGGGTATTATGACAAAGGAACTAATCATTGAAGGTGCACATCGGCTTTTCCTGCAATACGGAGTTAAAAGTGTGACAATGAGTGATATTGCCAGCAAGCTAGGTTTATCAAAAAAAACATTGTATACCTACTTTGATAACAAAGATAGCCTCCTTAATGCTTGTATGGAGACATGGATTGTTTCTCTCGAAGAAAAAATTCAGCTTCTCAAAAAGACATCAGAAGATCCGCTTATTGTTGTGTTCCGGATATTGACAGTTGTACTGGCTGCTCTGGCAGAGTACAAAAGTCCCTATCTCTTCGATGTGCGAAAAATTCCAAGTGCCAAAGAAAGACAAGAGAAGTACAGAACTTATTTCTGGATGCAACATGTCATGCCACTGTTACAGGATGCCCAACAGCATAAAATTCTATCCAACTCTGTTGATCTGAGTTTTCTGTGCTCTGTATATCAGACAGTCATAGAGAAATTTATTGCTGAAAATGCACAGATTCATGCTCGTTGGGATTTACTCGAACAATACCAGACAGTTCTGTTGCTAAGCCTTAATGGTTTTCTTACTGTGCCCAGATCAGGACAATGGATTCGCGAGCTGGACATTCTGCCTGAATCCTAACAGTCAATACTGACTTTCTCAAGGATAAAACTAATTCGAATGAAACGATAGAAAATAAAACCGTTGTAATTACCGGGGCCCATACAGAATCATAGCAAATGGCTGATAGGATAGCTTTCTGCCTTTATTGCACCTAACTATAGATGTACTTCTGAGAGCAAAGTATATAAAATAGAAATAAAAAATAGCATGACTTCATTCAGGAGTCATGCTATTTTTTTACAAGTAATCTCCCGTTTTATTTAGATACTGTCTTGTTCGTTTTTGAATTGGGAATGTCCGTAAATGAACAATTTATTTTCCGATAGTTTGCTAAAATCTGCTTTTAACGCCCTTCTAACCAAATAATTTGTTTTGGCAGAGGATTTGTACGAGAAAATGTAAAGTAATAGAGATTCAGGACTACACTAATCAGCCTTCATACGTCACTTACATTTATAGGTATGAATTCTTTCAATAACCCTTTACCCGAAACACCCAAGCCGCCACAATGGATCAAACAACTCTTAGGTTGGTTCCATCCTGACGAAACACTGGAAGAAGTAGAAGGTGATCTGGATGAATTATATAAGTATTGGTATACTCGCTCTGGGAAGTTCTCAGCCAATGTGCATTATTTTATAGATGTAGTTTCTGTATTGCCTCCATTCGTTCGCCGACGTTCAACTAAACATGCCTATTCTACACCTTTACTATCTCAGACTATGTTAAGAAATTATTTTAAAATTGCATTTCGGAATTTGACCCGTAACAGGGGATATTCCTTTATCAATATTTTTGGATTGGCTACAGGGATGGCTGTGGCTATGCTTATCGGACTATGGGTTTATGATGAACTGACTTACAATACATACTACCAGAATCATAAACGCATTGCGAAGGTGATGCAAAGCTTTACATTTAATGGAGAGTCTGGCGCAGGTGAATATATGCCGGCTCCATTGATTGAAGAACTTCGTACAGTGTATAAAGATGACTTTACCTATGTAGTCCCTTCCTCATGGACAGGAGAACATATTCTGGCTTACAAAGACAATAAGTTTACGAAGACAGGGAATTACATAGGCCCACAAGCTCCAGAGATGCTGAGTCTGAAAATGCTCTCAGGAACTCATGCAGGGTTAAAAGATCCCTCTTCCATTCTTCTTTCAGAATCGGTTGCAAAAGTATTATTTGGGGAGGAAGATCCAATGGGTAAAATTGTAAAACTTGACAATCGCCTCAATGTAAAAGTTACAGGAGTCTATGAGGATATGCCTTTCAATACAGAGTTTAAAGACATTACCTTTATGGCTCCCTGGGATTTATATGTTTCTACACAGGGTTGGGTAAAACGAGCTATAGATAACGCTGAATGGGACAATAACTCCTGGCAATTGCTTGCACAGGTAGCTCCCAATGCAGATCTTGAGAAAGTATCTGCAAAAATTAAAGATGTTAAAGTTAAGCACAGACCTGAATTAGCTACTTTTAAAATACAAGTCTTTTTACATCCTATGAGTGACTGGCATCTGTATTCAGAATGGGATAAAAAAACAGGTAAGCAGGGTGGACGGATTCAGTTTGTATGGCTTTTCAGTATCATAGGCATATTTGTATTGTTGCTGGCATGTATCAACTTTATGAATCTGGCTACGGCCCGTTCTGAAAAAAGAGCCAAAGAAGTGGGTATTCGAAAATCCATAGGTTCTATGCGATCACAATTGATTGGGCAGTTTTTTGGTGAATCTCTATTGGTAACACTGGTTGCTTTTGCCATATGTGTTCTATTGGTTGCTCTTGCCTTACCTACATTCAATACTATTGCAGACAAACAGATTACGATGCCCTGGTTCAATCCTGTATTCTGGTTAGCAGGTATTGCATTCAGCGTATTTACCGGATTGATAGCAGGAAGCTATCCTGCCTTGTATCTTTCTTCTTTTGATCCTGTAAGTGTATTGAAAGGAACCTTTCGGGCAGGAAAGCTAGCCAGTATGCCGAGAAAAGTACTGGTGGTTGTGCAGTTTACAGTTTCTATTACCTTGATTATCGGAACGCTTATTGTGTTTCTGCAAATTCAATATGCCAAAAACCGACCTGTCGGATATGATCGGAGTGGACTGATTACTGTTACCATGAACACTCCAGAGTTGTACAATAACTATAATGCATTACGGGATGAATTACTAAAAACCGGAGCTGTGATTGACATGTCAACTTCTTCGGCTCCTGCCACTGATCTGAATTCCCAGAATGGGGGATTTGAATGGGAAGGCAAAGACCCGAATTTTAGGGAAGCTTTGGGAACTATTGGTGTCTCTCATGATTTTGGAAAAACAGTAGGTTGGCAGTTTGTAGCAGGGCGGGATTTCTCAAGACAATTTGCCAGTGACTCATCTGGTATGGTCCTCAATGAGACCGCCATCCGGTATATGGGATTAAAAGACCCAGTTGGAAAAACAATCAAATGGAGAGATAGGCCTTTTATTGTGGTTGGAGTGATCAAAGATATGGTGATGGAATCTCCTTTTTCTCCTATTTCTCCCACTAGTTTTATGCTTAATTACGGATGGGCAAATGTGATTAATATAAAGCTGAATCCCACATACAGTGCCAGAGAATCATTAGCTAAAATAGAAACAGTATTTCACAAGTTTAATCCAGGTAGTCCTTTTGATTTTAAATTTACGGATCAACAATATGCACTGAAGTTTGCAGCAGAAGAGCGAATTGGTACACTGGCATCTATTTTTGCTGGCTTGGCCATATTCATTTCTTGCTTGGGATTATTTGGAATGGCCTCATTTGTAGCCGAGCAACGTACCAAAGAAATAGGCATTCGGAAAGTATTGGGTGCTTCTGTTTTAAATCTATGGAAACTGCTTTCCCAGGATTTTGTAGTATTGGTATTGATTGCCTTCTGTATCGCAACACCTATCGCCTGGTATTTCCTTACTAACTGGCTGACAAAGTATGAATATCGGATCGAAATCTCTTGGTGGGTATTTGCCATAACAGGTCTAGGAGCTTTGCTTATTACTTTGCTTACTGTAAGTTTTCAAAGTATTAAAGCCGCTTTGACTAATCCTGTAAAGAGTTTGAGAACAGAATAAACTTTTAGACAATAGCATTGAAAGCTATGTATAGGCAGGCTGGAAAATATCCAGCCTGTTTTATTGTGTCCCCTCTAACTGAGACATCGATTTTATCTGACTGGATTTTTTCAGACTACAATAAATGCAAGGTGAAAACGCAAAATGGTTATTCAGGAAATTTTTAAAAACAATCTTATTCTCTGGATGAAGGACTATAAGCTGAGGATTAGAAAAAAATATTGAAAAATATTTTATTGACATTCAATGTGTTGTGGTGTTTTTGTGAAAAAAACTCAATTTTTTTTGAGTCAGGTATTGCATTGTGAATTACGACCGCTATATTTGCAGTCCCAATCGCAACAAGCGGGAGTAGCTCAGCTGGTAGAGCGCGACCTTGCCAAGGTCGAGGTCGCGGGTTCGAACCCCGTCTCCCGCTCACTGAATGTCGAGTCCCGGATCTTTTTCGGGACTTTTTCTTTCAGCAGTTATGCCTATGCATAATTGAAGCCGGGGTGGTGGAACTGGTAGACACGCAGGACTTAAAATCCTGTGAACGTAAAAGTTCGTACGGGTTCGATTCCCGTCCCCGGTACAACATAATGTATAATTAGTTGTGGAAACCCCTCTATTCACTGAATAGAGGGGTTTTTTATTTCTCTTGTACCCTTCTATCCCATACTCCGGAGGATTTTGTCCCTTATTTGTCTCCTAAATTTCGTTTCATTGATCACGATTATAAAGAAAAACGAAATCTGTATATTAATCGAGATGTGTAAGTGTAAAGATAAATTTGCTTTTAGGTGCAAAATGAATCTCTACTGTTTGACCAACACGGATTTGTTGCCACTTATCAAAGGATGCATCAAATTCTGTTTGTAGTATAGTGAAATAATAGGAGCTATTGTATCCGAATGAATCTTCTCTTTTACTGGTTATTGGCCCTTTGTAAACAACTTTTTGATTACTTCTCAGGTCTTTGTTAATAGTTATTCTGCGTTTAAGGATACTATATGAGAATGCAGAAAAGAAGATAAGATCTATGAGAATTGAAAAAATCCTGGCGATAATATGGTCTATATAGAAACCAAACCAGATAAAGGAACCTAAGAAAATTAAAAGGAAGATGTAAAAGAAAAGAGGTATTTTTCTGCTCTCTTTTAATCTTTCTATTTCATTCTCATTCAAAGGCTGGTGATATTTTTCCAGATTAATTTGATAGTCCGATTCACTCATAAATATTATTTCTAAAGACAAAGGTATCAGAACCAGACAGCCGCTTTGTGTAGATTAGACCATCTGATTTCCAGCACAATAATAGTGATGATATAAATGGATACAATGATAAATAGGATAGTTATACTCTAGCCCTTATTTCTTTAGAAGTTTCTGTAAGGAATAATAGGTTTCTGATTGCCTTACACTCCAGTAGCTAAAAATGAGCATATTTCTGTTATAAGTTCAGTTTCATTTACTGCTCTGCCTTCTTTTATAATTTGAGATTTAGGAGTGTTTGTATTAATTAGTAACTCCAAATCAAAATCATATCGCATGTCATCATCATTGAGGTAGTTATATGTGGAAATATAGATAAGGCGATTTTCTTTTCTCAAACCTATTGCGCAAAGATCTGCTTCCCAATAGTCAACTATTTTTAAAGAGTTGGCTTTAAGGTGGGAATCTAATTTTTTCATCAACTCAAGTATACTTTTATCCTTTTTCATGTTTCGAAAATTTTCGTTCATCTAGTAAAGTATGCTCATTCAAATGCAAGCAAAGTTTATCTACTCTACCTGGAAATAGATAAAAAAGAGTAGACTTGCATTTAACCATACAATTTTGATACATTTTGACATGGAAGCAAGAAACTCATTGGCCTATTATGTTCTGGACGTATTCACAACAGAGAGTTATAAAGGAAATCCTTTGTCTGTTGTATTTACAGATGGTAATTTAATCCATTCCCAATATGAAAATATCTCACGGGAATTTGGCTACTCCGAAACTTCATTCGTGTACTATTCTATAGTGCAAAAGATGCTTCAGGTTCGTTCGTTTACTCCAATTGGAGTAGAAGTAGGAGGGGCCGGACATAACTTATTGGGAGCTGTCAGTGGGGCTTTGTTAAAAGGACTCATTAGTGAACATACACTCTCGTTAACGGTTCTGATGGAGAACACACCTATTGCGATCACTGTAGATAATCTGACCCAAGGATTACCTGTTGTGAAAATGAGGCAAAAACCTGTACAGATTGGACAGGAGCTAGCTTTTGATCTTCTTGCGAAAGCGTTGGGGTTAAGTGAGAAAGATCTTGTTGTTCGTCAACTTATCCCAACCATAGCACAAACAGAAGTTGCACATGCGATGATACCTGTTTCAAGTATTAATCTGCTAAATAGTATTAAACCAAATGCCAATGCATTGATTGAACTCTCAAAACAATTTGATTTTGAAGGATTCTATTGTTTTGCTTTTCCTGAGTCAACAGAAAGTTATATTGTACAGTCCCGTTTCTTTAATCCATTGATTGGGATTGATGAAGATGCTGCAACAGGCACTGCTGCCGGGCCATTAGCTGGTTTCCTGTGTAATAACAAAGTCATCCAGCAAGATCAGGAATCTCAGATTTTACAGGGAGTAAAGTTAAATCAACCTTCTTTAATCAATGTCGTTGTAAAAGAGGATGGAATTTATGTGGGTGGATCTTCTGTGGTTACTATGCAGGGAGTAGTCTATTTGTAATATATGTGGCAGCTTTAGTCACTCTTTATAGTTGAAATGTTTTTATAGTACAAAAATAGAATGGAAAGAAAATCAGGCATAACGCTGGAAGAGTATAACCCTGCATGGCACATAACATTTGAACAACTCAAGTCTGTTTACCAGGAATGTCTGCAGGATTTAGTAGTATCTATTGAGCATGTTGGCAGTACTTCTGTAGTAGGATTAGCGGCAAAACCGATTATTGATATTGACTTGGTTGTTGAGAGCAAAGAGACAATGAACAAGGTTATTGAAAAACTGATTCACTTAGGATATCGGCATCAGGGAGACCTTGGCATTACAGGACGAGAATCTTTCAAAAGATTATCTGACACTATCCCACTAGTAGCAGATAGACGGACATGGCCATCACACCATCTATATGCTTGCCTGCAAGGTAACACCGGTTTGCGTAATCACTTGCAATTCAGAGATTATCTAAGGCAGCATCCTGAAAAGATCTCTGAGTATGCCAAATTAAAAAGAGAACTGGCAACTCTATATCCTTTTGACATGGATCAATATGTAGCTGGAAAAACAGGCTTTATTACAGAAATCCTAAAGCAAACAGGTATTACCCAAACCGAGATAGACCAGATTGTAGAGCAGAATAAAGTAAAATAAAGTTTGCCTTGACATAATAATCGATAATTTCAGTAAGTTGCCTTCCTATTACCGATATATGAAATCCAAAATATCCAAAGGCAAAGTTCAACTAGTAGTGCTATTTGCGGCAGATATACTTCTCTCATTTGAAATTATTCTGGCCTCTTACTTTCAGGATGGACATCCAAATTTAATTTCAAAAATAATTCGGACAGCAGTTGCTATTTTTATGATGGTACTGACGTATGAAGGATTTCGGTTTGCAAAATGGATCTTGACAGGAATGTATCTTTTTGGAGCTGCCTTCTTATATAATTCTCAGTTTGCCAATCTTGATTTATCTCATAAAGTTTTCTCTATGACTTTCTTTTTTATTGCCTTTTACTATTTTTCTGCTTTTTACCTGCAGTTCTCTTCTAGTATAAGTGAGTTCCTGTATGATCAGAGTCAAAAAAGAAAAGGCTCTTGATCACAAAAGTTAGTACATAGAAAATCTGAGGTAAACTTGTATATATCTATTTCTATGTGATTTATAACATAATTTAATGTTGTACAACAATCTTAAATATACGCTTACTTTTAGGAGCAAAATGTATTTCTACCATTTGGTCTGTCTGAATGTCATTCCAATCTTCAAGAGAGAGGGTAAACTCGGTTCTAAGTATTGTAAAATGATAGGTAGTATTCTCGCCAGATGAATCTTCTCTTTTACCTTCAATTTTTCCTGTATATACAATCTTATATCCATTTCTGATGTCTTGTCTGTAATCTTTACTCTTTTTGGCTATATAATAGATACAAGTGCCGAACGCCAAAAGACCTCCTACTCCTGCTATAAATTGATCTAACAACTCTTCTATAGTTATAATTAGAAGAACAGCAAGACCAGCAAATAATATAATACAGATGATAATGAAAATATAAAGCTCTAGCTTGTATTTTAAGACGTTGTGTTCTTCCTGTTCTAAAGGTTGGTAATAATTTTCTACTATAATAGGATCAATCATATAGGAGAGTTCTATGTTATCACAAAATAAAAATATGTGTCACAGGAAAATGGTAGCTAGCTATTGTAATGCATTTTCCAGATGCAGTAACTTAAAGGCTGCTTCCTTGTATCGTTCCATATGTTCCTGATATAGATCAGGGTCTTCAATCATACTGAGGAAATAATATGCACCATCTGAAATCACAAAGATCAGATCAGCCGTTTGAGCGGGGTTTTCACAGACAATTAATTGTTGGTCTACACAAGCCTGAATAAGGTTTTCCAGCCATTGGCGTAGTAACAAATGTAATTCCTGAAATTGTTGTTTGATGAGTTTGTTGCGGAATATAAGAGCAAAGCAATTATAGAAAATACTGTCGTCAATGTAGTTGTTCCATTTTCGGGAGAATATATTGTTCAACACATCAATCAATCTGTTTAGGCTATCTACATGTTCCGGTTCAGCCAGATAAATATTCTGATACCCCGCAATGATGAAATCAATCAACCCCAGTAGTAATTCTTCCTTCGTCGAAAAATAGTGAACTACCAGACTTGGATGCATGTCCAGTTCTTTGGCGATTTTTCCGAAAGAGATATTTTCTATTCCTTCTCTTTTGGCTATTTCATAAAATGCCTCAATGATTTTTTTCTGCTGATCTTCTTTTAAGCTTTTTCTTCCCATTGATCGGTAGTGTTTTCGAATAGATAGAGGTAGATGAACATAAGTTTCCCAAATAGTCTGTGTTATTTCCAACGCTGTTACTACCCAAAGGTAGCTACAAATCATAATACAGCCAATCACTCTATGTCTCTAAAGCTGCTGTAAATAACAGATAAAATTAATTTAACAAAGGGCAAAAGCTCCTGTTTTGACGTCTGACTTTTATAAAGTTTTGGAAATATCTGACCAAATGTAAACTTATAAATAAGCAGTTTTTTGATGATAGGTAGCATAAACGTGATTATATGTGAATATACACTGTTTTCTGTCTTTGTTATGTGGGTAATGGTTTGCTTAACTAAAGCATAAAAATAAATTGACTGAATGTTCAGTTTATTAATGGATAGGTAATCAACAGGTAATATTGGCGAACTACTTTTGCGCAAACCCAAAAACAAACATGAAAACACTTTACCTATCTTTATTGACATTTTTGTTGTGTCATGTCCTGATGGCGCAACAGAAGATTTCAGGAACAGTCAAAGACGACCAGGGAGAGGCTCTGATTGGAGTTTCTATTCAGGTAAAAGGAACCACTACCGGAACCCAGACTGATGCAAATGGGCATTATAGTATAAATATTCCCGGAGCAGAATCCGTATTGGTATTTTCCTACATTGGGTTTGTGAAGCAGGAAATCGCAGTAGGGAACCGCAAGTCCATTGATGTACTATTGAAAAATGACGCTTCTGAATTGTCAGAAATTGTTGTAGTTGGATATGGAACACAGAAGAAAGTAAACCTTTCTGGTGCAGTTGATCAAGTTAGTGCCAAAGCACTAGCGAGTCGCCCTATCTCAAATACAGCTCAGGGACTTCAGGGAATGGTGCCCAACCTGAACATTGACTTTGGTTCCGGTGCTCCAGGAGCGGCGGCTAATATCAATATCCGTGGTATTACATCTATCAATGGTGGTAATCCATTAATTTTGATTGATGCTGTTCCATCCGATGCAGTTGAACTAAACCGTTTGGCTCCACAGGATGTAGAGTCTATCTCTGTTATCAAAGACGCTTCAGCCGCAGCTATTTATGGGGCACGTGCTGCATTTGGGGTAATTCTGATTAAAACCAAAAGTGGTAGCCAGGAAGGCGTTAGCGTGAGTTATTCAAATAACTTGTCTTTTAACAAACCGACTGTATTACCCAACAAGATTACAGACCCTTATATCTACTCACGTTTACTGGAGTTGTCAACTAACAATACTCCCTGGGACAACGTAAACTACAGTGATCAGTTCTATCAATATGCCAAAGAACGTTCTGATGATCCTTCGATTCCAGGAGTACGCATCAATCCAAGCGATAACAAGCTGTGGGAATACATGGGTAACCGTGACTGGACCAGATATTTCTTAAGTGATTATACCTTTTCTCAGGATCATGCTGTATCTATCAGTGGTCGTTCCAGTAAAACACAATACTACATTTCTGGAAACTACAACCGTCAGAATGGTATTCTGAAAATTGCGGAAGATTATTTTGATCGTTATAGCTTGAGAAGCAAAGTAAATCATCAGATTACCTCATGGATTTCATTTGGAAATAACACCTATCTGACCTTTACCAAACGGCAAACCCCTTCCAATTACTCTATCTCCAGTATTTACAACTTGTTTCCTACTGATTATGACATTAACCCGGATGGAACCTGGGCAAATACATCGGTTGGTAGAACCGGAGCTCAGCTGACAGAGGGAGGAAAATCTTCTGGTAAGTATTTTAGCTTGCAGACACAATTCAATGGGGAAGTCTCTCTGATTAAAGACGTACTGAAGTTCAATGCGGACTTTACCTATAGAAGAGGGGCAAGAGATTCAAGTTATTATCAAACCCCTTACAAGATTGGCTATGGACCTAATGATGTTCGTCAGGAAGGAAATAGCTATGCCGGAAAATACAGCCAGTTTGATAATTACACAGTCCTGAACACCTATGCCACATTCACACAGAAATGGAGTAGACACGAGTTTACAGCGTTGGGTGGATTTAACCAGGAATATTTTCGGACAGAAGGTAACGAAACCAGACGAACCAATCTAATCTCTCCATCCTATCCGACCATAGGGCTGGCAACAGGTGAACTTACAGCGGGGCAGAGTATCAGTGACTGGGCTATTCGGGGATGGTTTTATCGTCTGAATTATATTTTTAATGATAAATACATCGTCGAGTTTAATGGCCGTTACGATGGTAGTTCCCGATTTCCATCCAACAAACGGTATGGATTCTTCCCTTCAGCCTCTGCTGCATGGCGTGTAGATCAGGAAGCATTTATGCAAGGATTACAACCTGTATTAAGTAACTTCAAGTTACGTGCTTCATATGGATCATTGGGTAACCAGTCTGTATCTAATTATGGATACATTTCTACACTGAATTCCTCATTGTCTAACTATCTGATTGGAGGAACGCTGCCTTTGCAAGTATCAACTCCTGGATTGGTAAGTCCTGACTATACATGGGAAAAAGTTACTACTCTTAACTTTGGAACAGACATTAGTTTGTTTAACAACAAGATCAATGTAGCGTTTGACATCTATCAGCGTAATACCCGTGGTATGCTTACACTGGGACGTGATTTGCCAGATGTACTAGGAGCTGCTGAGCCTAAAGAAAACGCAGCCGATCTGAGAAACCGTGGCTGGGAATTGTCTGTCAACTATCAGAACAGTTTCAAAACTGCTAAAGACCCAGTTACTTTCAGTGCAACATTCATCTTATCGGATAGCCGTTCGGTAATTACCAAGTTTGACAATCCGAACGAGAATTTCTCTCAATATCGTAAAGGGATGGCACTGGGTGAGATTTGGGGATTGAAAAGTGATGGATTGTTTAAAACCCAGGAAGAAATTGACGCATTAAATGAATCCTCAATTATTCCATGGGATGCATTGGCTATTGTACCAGGCTGGCCTAAGTACAAAGATCTGGATGGGAACAATGCTATTGAAACAGGTTTGACTGCCAAAGATCCTAAAGATCTGTCAATTATTGGTAATACTTCTCCACGTTACCGTTTTGGTATAGATCTGAATGCCAGCTGGAAAGGGTTTGATGTTCGTGCCTTTTTCCAGGGAGTAGGTAAACGGGATTATTATCCGCTTGATTATTTATACTGGGGCTTTTACCAACAACCTTATGCTGGTGGGTATGAACACTTGCTCGATTTCTACAGACCAAACAATGATAGTGAAGTTGACATGAGCAAACACTCTCAGTCATATATCAATGCAGGCCTTGCTAACCAGAACCTGGATGCTAAATACCCAATCCTGCAAGCATGGCTGGCGGATGTTAATCTGGGAACTACACCTGGTAATGCCAAAGGACTTGCAATCCCACAAACAGGTTATATGCTGAATGGAGCTTATCTGCGATTTAAAAACCTGACGGTTGGATATACACTTCCTTCTGTCCTTACAAAAAAATGGCATCTGGCTAATGTACGTTTCTATGTGAGTGGAGAAAACCTCTATGAGTGGTCTGCGCTGAAGAAATTCTATGATCCGGAGGCAATCAATGCCAATGCCGGTATTGATCCTTCCAGCAATACGAATCGGAATGGCAACGGATATGCATATCCTTGGCAAAGAAGATACTCCTTCGGCTTGAATGTGACTTTCTAACTAAATCAAACCATGAAACGAATACATACATATATAGTAGGGATGGGTTTAGCAGCACTTAGCTTCTCTGCCTGTAACAATGATTTTCTGGACCGTCAACCCTCAACTTCCATTGGTAGTGATAATTTCTTCAATGGAGAGCAGGATCTTAAGTTGTATATCAATAACATGTACAATTTTCCTGGTTGGGGCATCTATAATGATGACCAATCCACTGACAATGCAGCTACAACAGGAGCAACTGAGATTAAACTGGTGATGGGTGGTAACCCTACTGCATCTGCATTTCCAAATGGCTGGAATTGGGAACAGCTTCGAAGTGTAAACTATTTTCTGGCAAATTTTAGAAAAGCCCCCTTGTCAGAGGATGTCCTGAATCATTATGAAGGATTAGCTCGCTTTTTCAGAGCTCAATTTTATGTAAATAAAGTAAAGCGGTATTCTGACGTTCCCTGGTATGATCAGGTGATCAACACCAATGATACCGAACTACTGATGAAGGAACGAGACCCTCGTTCTCTGGTCGTAGAGAAGATTATGGAAGACTATGCATTTGCTGCAGAACATGTAAATGAAACTTCAGAGTCAGGTGCTGTTAATCGCTGGATTGTGAAAGCCTATCAGGCAAAGTTTGCCTTGTATGAAGGTACATACCGAAGATACCATTCCGAGTTAGCCCTAGAAAGCACTGCATCACAGTTCCTGCAACTGGCAGCCGATGTATCTAAAAATATTATGGATGGAGGTAAGTTTAGACTCTACACAACCGGAAGCCCGACACAGGATTACATGAATCTGTTTGTTCAGCAAAACCTGAATGGCAATCCTGAAGTACTACTGGCTACCTATAGTGAGAATGGCATCCGTAATAGTGGCTGGAATGAGACTGTATTTGGAAATTATGAAGTGTCTCCTACCAAAGATCTGTTACAGGATTATCTCATGGCAGATGGATCGTATTATACTAACCAGCCAGGATATACTACATTTCCGTTTGTCAAAGAATTTGAAAATCGTGACCCACGGTTAAGTCAGACGTATGCGTATCCTGGTTTTAACCTCTTAAACGTAGATACCTACTCGCAGGGAGGTGGTTTGTATGTACAGCAACTGGCTAAAAACTTCACAGGATATCATCAGATCAAAGGATTTGTGAATGATCCAAGTACTGTGGTACAAAACAATCTGGATATTCCGGTATTGCGTTATGCTGAAATACTATTAACCTATGCAGAAGCAAAAGCTGAACTAGGTACCCTGACACAGGGTGATCTGGATCAAAGTATCAATCTGCTACGCAACCGTGTAGGTATGCCTCAACTTTCCCTTACTCCGGCTGTTGATCCGGTACAGGATGCAAAGTATCCGAACACAAGTACAGCACAGCGACCTGTTTTGTTGGAAATCCGTAGAGAACGTCGTATCGAAATGGCACTGGAAGGTTATCGTTACGATGATTTGATGCGTTGGAATGCAGGAAAACTTCTGGAAAAAGAACAGGAAGGAATCTATTTTTCTGGCCTGGGCAAACACGACCTCACAGGCGATGGTGTTCCGGATATTATTTTGCTGAACAACAATGAATCAATTCCTGCTGTAAAAGAAAAGAATACATTAGGGAAAGATTTCATCTATTACCGGACTGGATCTATCGGACAGGATGCTGGGGTCTTCCTAAAGAATGGTACGTCCGGAACTGTTCAAACTTCCACCGATAATGGTACATTTCAGGAGCCAAAGTCTTACTATCGTCCGGTTCCCCAGAATCAGGTATTGCTTAATCCTAATCTGAAGCAGATCTTTGGCTGGTAAACGAGATTATACACTAGAAAACAAACCTAATGAAAATGAGTAAGAAATATATCGCTATTGTTATGCTGGTCTTTATGGCCAATATAGCAATGGCGCAGAAGAAAAAGGCTGTATTTGTAATAATTGACGGTGTTTCCCGTGACATCCTGGATAAGGTGCCAACGCCTTATCTGCATGAGATTGCCAAAGAAGGAGGCTTGATCAATGCCAACCAAGGTGGTGAACTGAATAGTTACACGCAAACGCCTACTATCTCTGCACCCGGATACACCAATGTGTTAACCGGAGTGTGGTTCAACAAACACAATGTACCTGACAATGACATCAAGGCTCCTAACTATCACTATCCAACCATTTTCCGTTTATTTGAAAATCAGTATCCTGATAAACAAACCGCTGTGTTTTCAAGCTGGGAAGATAACCGGACCAAACTGATAGGAGAGGGATTACCTCAGACCAATGGTATCAAGCTAGACTATCACTTTGACGGTCTGGAGCTGGATACGGTAAAGTACCCACATGATAAACAGCGAAAGTTTATGTCTGATATTGATCAGGCTGTTACCGATGAGGCTGCCCGTTATATCAAAGAGAAAGGCCCCGATTTGTCATGGGTATATCTGGAGTTTACGGATGACATGGGACATATGTATGGTGACAGTGAAAAATACAATGATGCCGTAAAAGCTGCTGATAAACGCATTGGCCAACTCTGGGATGCTATCAAACTCAGACAAAAGGAGAATAAAGAAGAATGGGTAATCATTGTGACTACCGATCATGGACGTGACGCCAAAACCGGAAGAAACCACGGCGGTCAATCTGAACGGGAACGTGCTTCCTGGATTGTAACCAATGCAAAGCCATTGAACACCTATGCAAAAGGATCACCTGTAAGTGTAGTGGATATTCTTCCCACTCTTGCCCGTTTTCTGGATGTATCCTTGTCTGCTGACGAACTTCGTGAACTGGATGGTGTACCTCTGGTAGGTAAAGTATCGCTGGTTCAGCCTAAAGCCATTAAAACTGCTAAAGCGCTGGACGTAAGTTGGAAACCTATAGATACGGAAGGAAAAGTGAAAGTATGGATTACTACCAGCAATGGCTATAAAGAAACCGGAAAGTTTGACACCTATACACTCTTAGGTGAAGTACCAGTAAAAGATGGAAAATTTGCAGTAGATTTGAGCAATGTACCTGCTTCAGACTTTTACAAGGTAGTGCTGGAAGGCAAGTACAACACAGTAAATCGCTGGATCACTAAATAAGGAATTACAATTATTCTATGTACCAGACCAACCTCAAACTTATCTTTGATATACTCGGTTGGTTTGGTGCATTACTTTTTCTGATCTCCTATTTTTTACTCATTAGTAAGAGATGGACCTCTACTTCTTATCCTTTTCATCTCTGCAATATTCTGGGTGGTATTTTGGTTGGCGTAAGCGCTATCTATGACATCTCATATCCTTCTGCATTTATTAACATCACCTGGACCCTGATCGCTTTGTATGGTTTATATCAGGATCAGATCAAAAACAGTAGCAGTCGTTTCTGGAAATAAAATAAATTCTGCTATTCTTACAGTTGCTGCTCTATTACTTGTTTAAATAGCTGAATTTGATCTGTTTATGTTTAATTCATATAGGAATCTGATGTTTTCTTCCTCCCATTTTGGGAAATAGTCACTTTCCTCTTCTCGTCAAAGCTGTATCTATCCTGCTTCAGAAAAATTTACAAATGCTTGTGTATATGCAAAGCTCTCCCTTACTTTGCTCTGTTTATAATTAATCTAAATAATAATAAGCCTCTAACTTTTCTAGTACATGAGCAAAACAAACCACTACCCATTTTATTGTAAAGTAATAGCCAGTCTTTTAATTGTAATTCTGACAAGCATTATCACCCTTCAGGCTCAGACTGGAAAGGGTACTATTACAGGTACTATTCGATCTGGTAAAGGAGAGCCTTTATCTGGTATTAATGTCGGATTGGAAGGAACTGCACTTGGTGAAGCTACTGATACACAAGGCAAGTTCACAATCCGGAATGTTGAAGAAGGCAGTTATACTCTTGTTGCTTCTGGTGTTGGCTACACGGCCAGTAAACAAAATGTAACAGTGCAGGCTGGCAAAACAACCCGGTTAAGCTTACAGATTGATGAAAGCACTCATCAGTTAAATGAGATTGTCGTTACTGAAACCAATGCCTTTGCGAGAAAAGAGACAGAATATGTAGCTCGGATGCCTTTAAAGAATATGGAGAATCCTCAGGTATATACTGTAGTAACCAAAGACATTATGAAAGAACAGGTAGTTACTGAACGAACTGACATTTACCTGAATGTTCCCGGTGCAGTTCCTAACTTCCTGGCTGGTGGTTCTCAAGGCATGAGTATGAGAGGCTTCGCCTCTACTGTTGGTATGCGTAATGGTATGGTAACCAGTGCCGTTGTTCCTCTCAACCCCATTATTCTTCAACGTCTGGAAGTTCTCAAAGGACCAACAGGAACATTATTTGGCGGAAATCGCAATGTAACCTTTGGAGGTGTCTACAATTATGTTACTAAACAACCTTTTGAAGAGTTTGCAGGTGAGGTAAGCTATACAACAGGTAGCTTTAACCTTTCCCGTATAACAGCAGACGTTAATACTCCTCTTACCAAAGACAAAGCAGTTCTGTTTCGTTTAAATGCTGGCTGGCAATCAGAAGGATCTTTTCAGGATCAGGGGTATTCTAAAAACTATACGTTTGCTCCCAGCTTTTCATACCAGGCCAGCAAGCGGTTAAAGTTTCTGGTAGATATGGATTTTACAAGAGGAACATTTACCACCACTGCTATTTCTATTGGATCTTTGAGCAGAGTTACTGCCAGAAGCTTTAAAGACCTGCCTCTTCAATATGACCGGTCTTATATTAACGATGGCATTGATATCAACAATGGAATCAATAATATCCAGGCTCGTATAGAGTATAAGATAAGTGACCAATGGACATCCCAGACCAATTATCTGTATTCAGAAGGCTTCTATAAGAATTTCCTGTGGACTACATTAAGCATGCAGACTGACTCTACGTTTCTGCGTACAGTACGAAACCAAAAACCGGAAACGTTTGGGAATACACAGTTTCAGCAAAACTTCATAGGAGATTTTATGATAGGATCTTTCCGGAACCGGATTGTAGCTGGGTTTGATTATAACAACAACTACAATAAGTTAAACCGGGTAACCCTAACCTATGACACAGTAAATGTGAACCGACCATTACCTAATATCAATGCTGATAAACTGGATGAATTGGCTTATAAGAGAGGATTTACTAGTACGGCTACTCAGACAAACAGCTATGGTTTATATGCATCCGATGTATTTTCAATTTCTTCCCGACTTATGATCATGCTAAGTTTACGGGTAGACAGATTTTCCACAGATGGGACGTATACAGTCGCAACCGATCAACGCAGTGGAGCCTACAAACAAACGTCCTTATCTCCTAAGCTGGGTATTGTTTACCAGCCAGTAAAAGATCGGGTTGCTGTATTTGCAAACTATATGAATGGATTTAACAATCTCGCTCCTGTTTTACAACCCGACTCTACCTTACTAATTCTCAAGCCTCAGTATGGAAATCAGTTTGAAGGAGGGGTAAAGCTGGATATGGTACAGAACAGACTGAATGCAACAATTAGTTACTATAACATCAGCGTAACAAACTCCACCCGTACCGGAGATGTCAATGGCAGAACGTTTATGTATCAGGATGGCACACAAAGAAGCAAAGGAGTGGAAGTAGAAGTGATTGCCAATCCGGTGAATGGCCTGAACATTATTGCCGGATATGCCTATAATGAAAATGAATATACCAAGTCGGTTGCTTCTCTGGAAGGAAAGTCATTAGTAGCAAGTCCTAAACATGTTGGTAACATATGGGCAAGCTACCATATGACAAAAGGCGCTGTGCAAGGACTAGGATTAGGTATTGGGGCTAACTATGTAAGTGATGCCTGGCTGGAAGCTACCAATACATTTAAACTTCCTGGCTATACACTTGTTAATGCAACGCTTTTTTATGACCAACCCAGATATCGTCTGGCTATCAAAGCAAACAACCTACTGGATCAACAATACTGGAACTCAAACGGTACACCTCAGAAACCGTTTAATATTCTGGCGAATGTTGCCTTCCGATTCTGATTATACCTCTGTAGTCAGTAGCCTTTAAAAAGCCGTGTTGGTCTTATAACCAACACGGCTTTTTATTTTGATGTTTTCTGCCATTCATCTAGTGTATACTTATCCTTTACACAACTCAATAGCTCTGTTGTATAATCTTTCATAGGCTTCTGACAATATAATACTGCATTGGCTGGAACAAGAACAATTAGTTGATGATGGCTGATTAGAAAGCAAGCTTCTTCTTCAATTAGCTGATTAAGGATATGACGAAAGAACTTCTCATAAAATCTTATAGAATCAGATCGTTGTGCTTCTAGTGTATGTACACAATGCTGAATATATTCCAGCTCTTCATGCATCATATCCCAAGCCTTTTTAGTAGGGCAAAAACCTGGATTCTCCAGTCGATTCATAATTTCCTCAAACTGACAGAGTAAGGTATCTAAAGGATAATTGTATTGATTGTATACTGCTGTCAACTTCTCATTAAAATAAGCAGGTCGGGGACAGTAATATTCAATCGTATCTGGCTCATAGGTCCCAATTTGCCCATAGATAGTTCCCTCTGTTACACAACTTATATACAACCATATGACAAAGAATAATCTGGTTAAAAATGAATTCATACTTGAAACAGCGCTTTTTCTAAAGGTAAAAAATGTCTGTTTGTATAATGGAAATTTAATATACTTTAACAAAAGTAGTTAGTCTGATTTCAATTCAAGTAGTTTTTGGCTCTTAGAAAGATACTATACTGTTTCAGTACTTTTGTTTCCTGAAAACTCATTCTTGAAGGTAAAGCCTTCATCTTTTATCACCATTTAGACTGAATAAGTGTAATGAGAACAATTATTTTATCAAGAAAATATTTGTTAATAATAGGATTTATCTGAAAAAATATTGTATTGTATTATTCAATAGTTTAATTTTAAGTTTTGGATTGTTTATTTGGCCTGTCTGTGTGAAAAATATATGTCTACGCAACCTGAATATTTTTCCAACGAAGATCACATTTACTGGATGCAGTTTCGACAGGGCGATGCAGCGGCCTTGGGAGCATTAGCTCAAAAATACTATTCTACTCTGTTTCATTATGCAACGCGTTTCTCGAAGGAATCTGCGTTTATCGAAGATTGTATACAGGATGTATTACTTCGGTTATGGGATCGGCGTATGTATTTGAGAGAAACTCCTTCTGTAAAGTTCTATCTGTTGAAAGCCCTGCGACATCAATTGGTTAAGTCTCTTCAGAAAAAATCATTGGAGAATTATTCATTGGATGAAGAACAGATAAATAATAATGAAGAGTCTCTTGAAAGCCAGATTATCTCTCAGGAAGATTGGCAGTTAACCTCTCTTTTACTACAAACGCATATTTCAGGGCTTTCCAAACGTCAACAGGAAGCTTTGTACCTGCGCTATTATGAGAATCTTAGTTACGAAGAAATCGGACAGATGATGGGAATTGCTCCTCAATCGGTTGCTAATCTGTTACAGTATTCGCTCAAAAAACTTCGTGATTGCTGGCCTATTATGTTGTGGGCTACCTTCTGTTATCTTATAGAATTTTAAGATACTCTAACCAAAAGATTTAGTTTATTAAATTCTTTTTATCATAGCTACACATATCACGTATGTGTAGCTTTCCTGTTTTGTATATACAATGATCACTATATCTTATATTGGATCAGACATAACGTCTGATGACATCCAGAAATCTGGTGCTATATCTTCTACATTGAAAAAAAATAAAAAATTTTTTTCAATACATGAGTATAAACCTTCACATAAAGGATAATCGTAATAGATAGTACACAAAGTTGGCCTTTTTTATGAAGGATTATAAATTTTATAAGGAAGAAGATTTTATCGAAGACGAAGATTTTCGATCCTGGGTATATTTTACTACTCCAGAGACGGAATCTTTCTGGCAAGAGTGGATAAATCTGAATCCAGAGCAGCAGGAAACGATAACAACAGCTCGCCAATGGCTGCTGGATATTCGGGGAGAGCAATTACCCCTACCAGAAAAATATGTGCATACTAAAGTAACACAGTTGCTGGGCGCTATCGAACAACGTTCCGAGCCGGATTCAAAACCTGTCAGACAGATAGGTAGAGCATGGTGGATTGCTGCAGCTTCTGCTATATTTCTCATTGGGGTAAGTGTGTGGTTATATCTATATGAATCTGGAAATAGGCAGCAACCTATACTAGGAACATTATTTGACGCAATACATACCTTTGATCGTCAGGAAGAACGTGTTGTTATTAACACTGAGAAAAGGCCTAAGGTAATCATTCTAAGTGATAGCAGTCGTGTTACACTCTATCCTGATAGCCGTCTGGTTTATCGTACTCTATTTGATGAAAAGAAAAGAGAAGTTAAATTAAGTGGAGAAGCCTTTTTTGAGATTACCAAAGATCCTAACAAGCCTTTTTTGGTATATGCCAATGAAGTGGTTACAAAAGTACTTGGGACTAGTTTTCATATTAAAGCTCATGAAAGCGATAAATTGGTAATTGTTAGTGTACATACTGGAAAAGTATCTGTCTTTCAAAATACAACTACTCCTATAAACTTGCCAGAAGGGAAAACGACTGCCTTGTTATTAAGACCCAATCAGCAGGCTACTTTTTTCAGAAAAGAAGCTCGTCTGATACGTACACTCATTGACAAGCCTATGATTCTGGATTCACTGGTATTGCCTCCAAATTTTACATTTAAACATACTCCTATTGCAAAGGTATTTTCTACATTAGAAAAAGCATATCATGTAACGATTGTCTATGATAAAGACAAGATGGCAACCTGTACATTAACAGCTCGCCTCAGTGATGAGTCATTGTATCAGAAGTTGGATTGGATATGTGCAGGAACTAATTCTACATACCAGATTGTAGACGGACAAATAGTGGTTCAAAGCCAAGGTTGTCAGTAACTAGTTGGTAATAGTTATTTATAGATTAACCATGAAATCAATCAACACTTTACCTGTTATTATCTCACTTATTTAACTACAAAACTGCCTATGATGTAAGCCTACTGCTTCTACACTAAAAACCGCTGATGCTTCCAACATCAGCGGCCATCAGTTTTCCCGTCCGATGTCGCCAAACAATCGTCCTTTTTGAGGATGACGGGATTCTTTTTGCCAATTCTTAAGAACTAACAAAATGCACGAAAAATTATGAAAAACAAACGACACTTATGTGATTCCGTCTTAAAAATTATGCAAATCAGTATTTTACATGTCTTTACAATTGTTGCCTTTGCTGGAATTGCATTGGCTAGTGAAGGCCAGGGACAGAATCTGCTGGATCGACGTATTACGATGAACAGTCAGAATGAGAAAATGGAAAAGATACTGGATCAACTGGAACAGGTAGCAGGTGTACGCTTTCTGTATAGTCCGGAGTTGATTCAGGCAGATCGCAAGGTAACTGTAAAAGCCCGTAATGAAAAGTTGATGGATGTACTCGATCATATGCTTACACCGTTACAGCTTTCTTATCGGCTATCAGGACAACAGATTATTATTAAGCCAGTAGAAGAGGGTGGTTCTTCTGAAAGCCGTTCTGCTATAGAGGAAAATAATGAAAGTGTTGCTGTTACGATATCAGGTACAGTTACAGAAACAGATAAGGGTGATCCTTTACCAGGGGTAAGTGTAAGTGTAAAAGGTTCTACAACAGGTACGGTGACCAATGCTGATGGCAAGTATACATTGAATGTAGCAGATGGTAATGTAACATTGGTTTTTAGCTTTATAGGATACCTGACAGAAGAAGTTGCTGCTGGTGGGCGTACAACAGTTGACATCTCTCTTAGTCCGGATATTACCTCTCTGAACGAAGTAGTCGTAGTGGGATACGGTACACAGGAAAAGAGAGAATTAACTAGTTCAGTAGTGACAGTAACAAGCAAAAATTTTGTTCCGGGAGCTTTCAACAGTCCCCTACAAATGATTGATGGCAAAGTGCCTGGTGTAGTTCTATCTACACCTGCGGCGGCTGACCCTAATGCAAGCCCTGATATTCAGGTGCGTGGTGCTTCCTCTCTTGAAGCAGGTAATGGTCCTCTAATTATTATAGACGGAATGCCTGGTGGTAATTTACGTAACATAGCCCAACAGGATATTGAGTCTATTACCGTGTTAAAAGATGGTGGCGCTGCTGCTATTTATGGTTCACGTGGTGCTAATGGGGTAATTCTGGTGACGACTAAAAGAGGTAAAGCTGGAAAAGTATCTGTGAGTTATGACAGTTTTATTGATCATGATGTAGTAGCTGTCAAACCAGATATACTCTCTCCGGAAGAGTTTATTGAAAAAGGAAGAGATCAGGATCGTGGTGCTCGTACCAATTGGTATGATGCCTTGATCAGAAAGAACAACTTTGGACAAAACCATTCTCTTTCTATAGGTGGAGGTAGTGAAAACTCAGTGTTTCGTATTTCTGGTAACTATCGTACCAAGTCAGGTATTGATATTGCCTCTGATCGCAAAGAGTATGGGATACGTGCTAACTTTCAGCAAAAAGCACTGGATAACTTGTTGGAGATAAATGGGAACTTTTCTTATCGGGTAGCTAATGAGGAATATACTAAATATGAGGTATTTCAACAAGCTATAAAATTAAATCCAACCTTGCCTATTATGGATCCAGATAATCCCACTCGTTTTGGGCAAGTATTTGGATACGATACATTTAATCCAGTACAAGATCTGAAAACACGTGAAAACGGAGCTGATCAGACCTATTCCATTGTGGACTTTACAGCTATTCTGAAACCTTTCAAAAGCTTTAATACGCAACTTAAGCTAGCTCGTCAGTCTCAGGATGAAGATAAACGCGAATACTACAACTCACAGTCCAAAGAATCCATTGATAATAATCGAACAGGAAGAGCCCGATTACAAAACCAGAAGTGGACAGATTGGACATTGGAATGGACTGGTAATTATTTTGCCAACTTTGGTTTGCATGATATAAAAGTATTGGGTGGGTATTCCTATCAGGAATTTAACAGAAAGCTATTCTGGGCAGAAAATGCCAACTTCCCATCTGATGCATTTGGCTACAATAACCTGGACGCAGGTAAATGGAACTTAGTAGACGGTCGTTTGGGAATGGACTCTGAAAGAAGCAAAGAAAAAGTGATTGCCTTCTTTGGTCGAGTGAATTATGATTTTAATGATACCTATCTGTTTTCAGGAACATTACGTTATGAAGGGAATACAAAATTTGGTGCCAATAATAAATGGGGACTTTTCCCTGCGGCTTCTGCAGCATGGCGTCTTTCTAAGTTGCCTCTTTTCCAGAGTGTTCCAGTTATCAATGATCTGAAACTACGTGCTTCTTATGGAGTTACTGGTCGGTCGGGCTTTCCACGGTATTCTGCGTTGGCAAAATATACAGGTTTTGGTCGCTGGCAAAATGATGAAGGTGAATGGATTCAGGTGTATGGTCCGGCAAACAATCCCAACTACAACCTACGTTGGGAAAGACAAAACTCTTACAATCTGGGACTTGACTTTACATTATTCAATAACCGTCTGAGTGGTAACCTGGATTTGTTTGTTCGTAAGGCTACAGATGTTATTTCCAACTATGATGCTCCTGTTCCTCCTTATCTGCACGATCAGATATTTACAAATGTAGCTTCTACCAGTGCCAAAGGAATAGAGCTGGGTATTACCTGGAATGCAGTAAAAACAGATAACTTCAATTATACTACTAACCTGACCGCGTTTTATATTAAATCTAAGCTTGATAAGTTTTCCAATGGCACCTTTAATAAAGGTTTTATGGATCGCTTTAACTTACCTTCTCCTGGTAATCCCGGACCTGCCCAACGGTTGGAAGATAATACAGAAGTAGGAAGTTTTTACGGATATAAATATGCAGGTGTGGATGAAAATGGAAACATCCTTATCTGGAAAGGTGGCACACCAGGAACAGAAGCTATTCTTGCCTCAGCAGGCTCATCAACAGACAAAACGTATCTGGGGCATGGTGCACCTCATTATGAATTGACCTGGGGTAATACATTATCTTATAAGGGATTTGATCTGACTTTATACTTCCGGGGACGTTTTGACTACAAGATTCTAAACCTGTACCAAATGTATTATGGTCTGGTGGCAGAGCCAGGAGTCAATCTGTTGAAAGATGCCTATGAACGTAACGGAGATATCAAGTCTGGTAAAGTTATGACAGATTACTTCCTGGAAAAAGGTGACTTCTTTAAACTGGATAACCTGACTTTGGGATGGTCACCAAAAATTCAGAATAAGTACCTGAGCCAGTTTCGCATCTATGCCACTGTTCGCAATGTATTTACGCTGACCAAATACACAGGGCTAGATCCAACTTCTGTTCAGATTGCAGGCTTAGAACCAGGTATCGGCTCTCTGAATGTATACCCAGTTACCCGTAACTTCTCATTGGGTGCACAAATTACTTTTTAAAACGACCTAACTTTAAAAATACGAACAATATGCATAAACGTATTCTCTTGTGTGTGTTTTTGCTGCTGGCTGGCGCAGCCCCTTCCTGTACCAATCTGGATGAGGAAGTATTTGATACACTGACAACAGACATTTATTATCAGGATAAAAACTCTGTCATTGCAGCCCTAGTTCGTCCTTATGAACATGGACACTGGGTAGGCTGGGATGGAGACCGCTGGATTTTACAAGAATTGACCGCAGATCATTTTGTATGGACCCAGAAAGGAAAACATGGATACGATGGAGGTGACTGGATACGTTTGCATGGCCACAACTGGAATGCAGATGATAATCATATCTATGGAAGCTGGGTTGGTCCCTTTCAAGGCATTGGACAATGTAATGTATTCTTACAGGACTTTAAAGGGCTTGATTACAGTAAGTTAGGATTGACTGATACAGATAAGGCTCAGCATCTGGCAGAATTACGTACTCTCAGAGCCTGGTTTTATTTATTCCTGATCGACTTCTTCCGCACTGTCCCTATTGTAGAAGATAATGTAACCCTAAAACCTCAATCTACTCCGCAGGAGGTATTTGCATTCATTGAAAAAGAATTAAAAGAGTCACTTCCTGGACTACCTCTGAATGGACGTGCTGGAAGATGGGATCAAGGTGGTGCTGCCTCCTTATTGTTACGCCTGTACATGAATGCAGAGAAGTGGACTGGAACAGCCCGCTTTACCGATGCCGCTCAGATAGCTCAGGAGATCATTGATGGAAAGTATGGTAACTACAGCATTGATCCTGATTACAAAGGACCTTTCCGTTCAGGTATTAAAGGGTATCGTTCTCCAGAAAATATCATGGAGTTTCCACATGCCAAAAATATCTATGAATTTGGATGGATGTACAATGCCACCATGCATTACCAGGCTCGTTATGGATTGGACAATGATTGGGGTGGATGGAATGGTGTTCACCTGACTCCTTCCCGTGATCTCACAGGAAGTCTGTACAACCATAAACTAGGCATGCCTTATGAAAAATATGCAGATGGAGACAAACGTAAACAGCCCTTCCATACTACTGGAACCGGAGGTGCATATGAAGGCTTCTTTTTAGTAGGTCAATTGTATGAATTTAACAAGGCTCAAAAGTTCGGATATGATAGTACAAAAGCAGTTAATGGTACAGAAGAATGGAATGGCAAGCCACTACAGTTTGTAGATCAGGTAGGTCGTTTCTCAGAAGGTGCTACCGGACTTGCCAAAGGTTCACATGTAAATACAGGTGAAGAAAATTCTGGTGTACGATTGCTGAAATTCCCTTGGTTACCACTTTCCGAAAATCTGTTTCAGTTTAACTCTGCTACTGAAATTCGCCTTGCAGAAATTTACTATTCATTGGCAGAATGCAAATATCGTAACGGAGATAAAGCTGCAGCGGCAAAGCTACTGGATGCCGTACGTAAGCGTAACTTTGAGCCAAGTGCATGGCCTGCCCAAAGTTACGAAGCGAATCTGGCTAAACTCACAGATGACGAGTTTGTAGATGAGTTGGGTCGGGAGTTTTTGGGTGAACGCCACCGTAGAACAGATCTGGTGCGTTGGAATCGTTTTGGTGAAGAGTGGTGGGATAAACCTAAAGATCCTAAGGATCTGTCTGTGTTTCCAATTCCAAACCGGGCTCTAAACGCCAATCCATTGCTTAAACCTAATGATCAATAATACCAATTTTTTGAGTAAGTAATCTTAGTACTCTAGGGGTTAATTAAAAGTAAAAGCGTCTTCTTTACTGGAAGGCGCTTTTTTTATGGATTTACATCAAGTCTGTCTACCTCTTTCAAAAATAAGATAGTAACAGGTTAATATGTTTGGATAATTTTTTATCTTCCTTTCAACTTTCTATTACTTCCTTATAATGAAATCTTTCTTTGTTCCGGTTATTTGCTTCTTGCCTCTATGCTTTCTACCTGTTTTTGCTTCTGCTCAAACTAACACAGATAAGATAAAGGTGTATCTTTTAGGTACGTTCCATTTTGGTAAAACCTCCGATAAACACTCTACCTCCTTTCCTGACTTAAATTCTCCCAAACGTCAGAAGGAGCTGGATCAGATTGCTGACGCGATTAATCGGGCTGGGATATCCAAAATTTTTGTAGAGCGTTCCTATTTTCTGCAAACAGCCTTAGATTCATTAGGTGAACTCTACATAAACAATAAACCAATGGATAGCCTGGAGAAACGAAACGAGATTTATCAGGTCGCTTATCGGGCTAAGCGTAAAAATAAGGCAATTCAGGTAGTTGCTACAGATCGCAAGATGGAACTGCCATATGCTGATCTGGATGAATATGAATCCATGAATCCGGATAGCAAATTCGGAGGGGAATTTTTTAAAGAATCCTACATTGTAAAACAGAAAAGGCTGAAATTGAATGAGTCAACACTACAGGAGTACTACCTAAGTATCAATAGCGAAGCGAGTCGGAAATCAAGCCAGGCTGATTTTCTGCATTATGCTCTTTCGTATGGAGATAAATCTGATTTTACAGGTACAAAGTTTACTACCAGCTGGTATGAACGTAATCTGATTATCTTTACCAATATTCTACGTCATCTGGATCCAAAAACAGACTCGGGTATTTTGGTATTATATGGCTCCTCCCATACAGCGGTACTTCGCCAATTTTTCGAAAATCATGACCGATTTCAGATTGTAGAGCTGGATAAACTTTTCGGAGAAGCACGTAAATAAACTTAACTTTGTACTACATAATCCGACTTTGAAGGTACAAGCTGACCTGAAAGTTAGCCAAAGGGAATGTCATCAGGAAGCGGATATCTTCCCTTTCTCTATTTTTTTGATTTCATTTATCCAGCTATCTAAGTTGATGTACTCCAGACTATCTCTTTGTCTCAGCTTTTTACCGCGTGTCAGATGGTATTTGGCTTTTTCATAATTACCTTGTGTCAGATATAAGGCTACAACTTCCTTAAGTTTTTCAATATCCAGATAATCGAAGTTGTTCAGCAACTGTGAGATACGATCTTGCTGTTTCTTGGCAGATTGACATTTAAGGCAGTATATTCTTGTTGCCTGTACCCAGAAATTCAAGTGATCATACCAGTACTGTTGTTCGGATTTAGTAAAGACAAAGGTTTCTTTACATACTCTGCATTCTTTTTCCTTATCAAAGTAAGCAAAGTGTGGGGGAGCGTGACAAAACAACTGTTTCGTTGGATCTCCTTTGATTGCTTTTCCGTTTTGCAGACATTCGTCACATGCCCAATCCATACTATCAGATTGTGTTGAAGCCCAATAGTAATTACCAAGCACCTCACCTGTACTACTTTGTATTTTATTTGGGTAATTTCGAATTAAGTGCCGAAGTTGTTCTGAAAAAATACGACATTCAGTAATATGCCTGCTTTGCTGACAAGAGGGACATTGTAGTATTGACCTTGATTTGTTCATTATCACTATGTATATATATACTAATCAGGAAGAATAAATAAAATTACAAACAAGGCGTGAATAAGCGTATTTACTCTAATTAGAAAATAGATATAGTATATACAAAAAAGACTTTTGAATACCTTCTATACATTTGTAAAGCGTATTCAAACATAATGAATCGATCACTCAAAATTATCCTTATCATTTTATCCTACTATCAAATTAATGTAACTCCATCCATGGCCAAATCAAAAAAAAGCCTTTCCAAAATCAAAGAAACATATCCCAAAGAACATTATAAGTACATGGGATTTCTGACTGAGTATATTGCAGATAGCGGTGACAGTACTAAAGGACTTACTGAAAAAAAAGTAGTTGAGATAGAGGCTCAGCTCGGGGTCACTTTTCCGGTCAGCTATCGGGAGTTATATTTACTATTAGGAGGTAATTGGGCATTTAACATTGTAGGGGTAAATGATTACCGATTTCCTGAGTTCGAAGAAATGAGAGCTTATGCGAAATGCTATTTTGAAGCATGTGAGCAGGATAGCGAGATCAAATCAGACTTGGTTTTTACGGATAACTTGTTCGTGTTTTCCGTTTTTAAACAAAACGGCTTTTTTAGTTTCTTCTATCTGGATGAGGGAGAAAATCCTGCTATATATGAATATGAAGGAGGAAATGGATATTATAAGATAGCAGAAGACATGGCAGACTTTATTATTAATAAGGTAGGTTGGTATGAAGGATATCTTATTGGCAAGAGATGGGAAGAAGAGAAAAATAAGAAAAGAATATGAATTCACTAGACAACTCTTGGTGGTATAAAAAACACAAGGAATACATTTCAGTTAGTTATTTTGAACGGAAGTTACTAATTGAACACATTAAACATCAGTCCAATTTAAAGAAGAATAGATATACTGACTCAAAGCTAGTATTCAACTGGAATCTTGCCCAGGAAAAATATGCATTCTTTTTTGATTATCAGGGTGGAGATGATGAGATAGCCACGTGGTTGCTAAATAGTCGGTTCGTAGAATCAAAATCTGTACTTATGGACATTGATCATAAACTTGTGATTGAAGTAGAAACAATGTACTATATCCGTAACTGGTATGATTTCTATGCAGCTACAGCTTTTATGGGTCAACTCCTCTGTAATGAGACTTTCAATCTGGTGATGGAACTTAAAGAAGATGACGGAATACTATTTAGCAATTTTGAAATTAAGACTTCTAGTGCTTGTATATAGCTATAAACCTTTCTTGGCGCTTAGCATCACCCATTTGCATTATAGGATCTCTGTTAAGGTAAATCGAGAATAGTCCCTACGCCTGCATACAGATAGTTTTTTCCAAAATGTTGCTGTAAGGCTGAAAAAGTAACTTCACCAGTACAATGTCCGGGTGCTATATTTTTTATCTTCCATTTCTCAAGCAGTGCCTGGGCTAATCGATTGGCTTCTTTCTCATCTGCATTTACCATATGCAACCCGCCAATCACTACATGCACAGGTTTCTCAGGTATAGTCATTGAAGTAAGGATAGTTTCAATTCCCGGATGTGAACATCCTACCAACAACACCTGCCCTTGTGGGGTATCAATAGCTAAGGAAAGTTCGGGAGTTTCGCTGAAAAATTTGGTTTGTGAAATATTACGTACCAGTCGAATGCCCGGCATCAGTTCTGTGACACTGTCAACTCTGACCAGGTTTGCAGACTTCCATGGGCTACCATGTGGTATTTGTTTAGGAACCTTGCCTTTAAAATAACGCATGTGAGCTGGCAGGCTATCCACAGGTCGCCGGAAGAAAGCGGGAGGAGTAGGCCCGCCGAAGTATTCATCATTGGGAGTATAAATCTTAACTTTTGGATTTATTTTCAATAAATGATGCAATCCATCTGTATGATCTCCATGACGATGCGAAATAACTACCAGGTCGAGCCGTTTTAGATCCACATTCAGTGTTTTTACATTGTAAGCAAACGATTCTGAATCGTTGCCTGTGTCAAAAAGAATGCGTTTACCATTGTATTCAACGAGGGCTGCAAATCCCCAGTCCTGTTTAAGTGCATCAGATTTGCCAAACGCATCAACCAGAATAGTAACACGGTTTTGGGTCTGTCCCCAACCTATACCACATACTAGTATCAGAAAAAAAGTACACACATGGGTTTTGTATAACTGGCTCATAAGCAGTAGGTTTTTGGAAGGATGTCTAGTAGCAATATAAGTAAAAGTGCTAAAAGTTAATGACTTTACCATACTGTCCTGATTACCATTTTGTTGTGTGATGATCTGATAGCAATAAAGTATTACTATGTCCTGTACTACTTATGACAGTAATATACAAGTCACAATAGTTCAATACAGAGAAAATAGAGTAAAACAGGTGTGAGAGTAAGTAAATAAGATCCTAACCAATAGCCTATTCGTTCGGATAGGTATCACTATAACTTTCCTCCACAATTTACCTCATAACTTACAGTCTCCATATAGTAAAGTGAATCTTTCTGCTGCTTATTAAAGTAGGTAACATCAAACCGTATCTCCTTTTGTATTCTGTTTTGAGTTGGCATATCCATTTCCGGATCTATCTCGCAATCAACAATAAAATTCATTTTCGCTGTATTATTGTCAAGAGGTAATGGATGGTTGTAGGCTTCAATTGAAGTCAGCGAATATTGACTGTACAATTCTGCAGGGAAAGAAATGACCAGATGTAGTGTATCTCCTGGCTGGTAAAAATCTTTGTCCTTTTGAAAATCGAGCTGAGGTTTGGGTGAGTTTGAGATGGCTGTTGCTAACGTATCTTGCTTGGATTGATCTTTGGGAGTACAACTATATAGGATGAGTAGAAGGTATACGTAGTATTTCATTTGGTATATATTTCTTGGGCATTTATGTTGGGTCTTCTTACTTACACACTCAACTAATACTAATAATTGGCTATGCTACATAGCATACGTATTTGAGGTGTGGTAAAGCTATGTATTTTTTTGATTTATTGCCTGTTTGAATTTTTAGGCCTTTATTGGATGTCAGAGATAGTATTAGGAGGCGAATGTGTAGTAAAATTAAGGGCTACAAAAAATGGAATGTAAATAGTTGTTTCATCAGTCATATTTATACGTACATACTACCATCATTATTCCTAACTTATTTCTGATAAATGCCCACACCCCTATGGAATAACGGCAGGTTGTATTGCTTAGTTATGTCCGTCACTTAAGAAGGTATATATGATTCTTCCCTGCTGCTCTCTGATTTTGTAACCTTTATCCTTTTAAACAATGGATAAACTGAAGAAAGCTTTCGACTTTATCTGTAAGTTGGTTGCTTTAGCTTATTATTTGTGCCGCTTTTAAGTGATAACACGAATCAGAGAATATCCAATGAGGCTCTATGCCCCGTTTTTATTGTCTATTTTGTCAGGCGTATTTTTATTAATTGTATTTCTTAAAAGTAATAAGGCGATTTTCATCAGCATCTAGTGCTAGTTTTGCATGTTTTCTACTGTCTTCATTTACAGTTAATACGACAAGTTGTGTTTCAGTAATATCTTCAATAGCATATATTGGCTGGAGAAAATGTTTTGAAAGAAGTATAATATGCATCTCTCCATTACTAATTTGTAAAGTGAAGCTACCTTCATCAAATGATTTATTTACTTCTTCATTACTTACTTCATAAATTTCGTACTCTTTTGGCTCATTGAATATGCAGCGTATGATTTTTTTGTCTGTGGATCTTGTCCAGGTATTATATAAGAGTTCAAATGTTTTTGCTTCTGTCATTTTGTGATGATAAATCAAATGAAAACCAGACAGGCTAAAAAATGATGCCTGTTTGTAGTGTAAAGAGCTATTTTCCCTATAAGGGAAGGATTTTTGGATTCGTTTTTCGCTGCTCTAGTAATTTGTTATCTTTTTGCTTTCTTTATAAGAGCAAATCTTTCTTTGCATAAGAACATACACCAGTAAGAGAGGCTAAACACGAATGGAAACAGAAAGAATAGTAAAAAGTGCAGGTCGAATCAAAGAACAAATAATTTTTTGGTATTTAAGCTATTGCAGACTTGAACAGGATGTAATTACAGGAAAGGAAGGCTGTACCTTATTTTATAAAGTACCAGACTTGGAAAAAGAGACTATCTTAAGCAGGATTAAGTTATCTACCTACGAATTACCTGTATTGCTGACAAGAGTAAGAGAAGAAGAATGGATTCTTAACACAACTGAACACTTTATCCAGATAAAGAAATCTTCTTTGGAAAAAATCCCATATGAACAATTTCGTTTTCATGCAGGACCATTATGGAAAGAAGAAACTACACTAAGAAAGACAGGCATTTTACTTGGTCTGCAAAAGCCATCTGTCAATCCTAAAATAGAAGGTAAAATACTCCCGTTCGGTATCATGTCTACTGATGAGAAAATCAAATATTGGGATATTCCAACAGGAAATACTATGTACACCTTTTGGAATGTAACCAAGAAATGCGAGTTAATTGGTAGAAAATACCAGATTGAAGAATATAGAAATTGAAGAATATCGAAAGTAGATCTGAATAGTTATTCTATGAGTCACATTTACGACTATCAAGGTCAGACAGCTACAATAAAAGCAGGCAAAAAAGAAATCTATTTTGAGGTGTTAGATATTAGTATTCAAGGGGGGCCTATTCCTGTAAAAGAAATCATTTCTGATCAGATCATCGACTCTCATACCTCAATTGGGATCATGCTTACAGTAAGGAATAAAGGGCATCTGCTTACAGATAAACAAGTAGCAGCTTTACTTAATCCGCCTCTATTTATCAAGATACCCGATGTATTGGAAGGACAAGGCAGGGTATGGACATATGAAGACACACATATATGTTTCTATTTTACTGGAGGCATTACCAACATAAATGTAAAAGTAGTAGAAGCTATCAATGAAACCATTCATAAGCTTGTAGAATTAAGAGATGGACAAACCGGATAGATATATTTCACCGTTTACCAGCGTAGATTAAGCAGACTATAAGAAAGAATTAACGCCCAGTCAGTTTACTATGAAAATACTATTCAGGGTTGCATCCATATTAACCTTGCTAACCTTGCTGATGCTGGCCTTCAGACAGTATGATAAATCGGCTACCAGGGAAACGAGAAAAAGAGCCAAACACCTCGAAAACAACATTGTCTTTGAAGGACGCATAATTGATTTTGCCCAATCCAACAATCATGCATTCGGTCTAATCCGCATACAAGTAAGCAAGTCCAATGTCAAACAATTCCACCAGAGTTTACGTGCAGGCAGAGTTCTTCCAGATACGATGTGGTATCCTTACCGGATTCAAGACAACATCGCAGAAATATACTCTACGATCAGCAACCGAAAAGTCGGAGAGATGGTGAAGGTTATATCCAACCAGCAAACGATCTATTACAACCCATCCACAAGCAAGGAAACAGGCGCACTGTCCATGATAACGTATTCAAGGGATATAGACTTTATAAAGGAACATACTGTTTCTAAGAGCACGCCACCTTTACAAAGCAAATGAGCCTGCAACCTACATGCATCGACATTTAGGTTAGGGTTAGTATGGATTTACGTTATCTGGATTCGATAAGCTTATTGGTTCACTTCCACAACTTCAGTAAAGCGGGTAAATGGTGAGATTTCACAATTTAATGAGATGATCCAACTTTGGTTTATGTGTCCCATTTTGGGGAAAGTAGAAAATAAGAGTATAGCTTAAATAGTGCCCTGATCTAATGAGAACAATATACACGGTTACTATCAGCACCTTTTCTCATTAATGGCATGGAACCAGTAGCCCTATCGGTTCTTTTACAAATAGTAAGCAACTTATCTTTATTGTCAGACTGAATGTTTATTCGTATACTATATCCGTTATTATTTCTTTTGGTGTCTGTCGCTCATGCTCAAGCGCCAAAAGAAGCCCCCAAATACACAAAGGCTGTTTTACATTTTAAATCCCTTTTCAATGAAGGTAAATACGACAGTATTTTCTCTCTGTTTTCAGCTGACATGCAAGCGCAATTTCCCATAGATAAAACAGTGGACTTTCTGAGTGCGACCAAAAGCGTTTCCGGTAAGATGGTGTCGGCCAATTTTGAAAGTTATGAATCGTCCTATGCTATTTATAAGGCCCAGTTTGAAAGAAGGGTCTATTCCTTCTATATTTCACTCAACAACAGTCAGATTAATGGACTTCTGTTGCAGCCTTACATGCCAGCCAATCTTCCTAAACTAAACCGGAATCTATCAAAACTAATCCTACCCTTTAAAGGTAGATGGACAGTGCTTTGGGGTGGGGATACAAAAGAACTCAATTATCATGTGGAGGTAGCCATGCAAAAAGGAGCCTTTGACTTTATTGTTACCGACTCAACTGGCAAGTCTTACAGAACCGATAGTAAGACAAATCAGGATTATTATGCATTTGGAAAAGAGATTCTTGCGGTCTGTGATGCACAGGTCATAATGGTAGTTGACGGCATTAATGATAACGTTCCTGGTACAGTAAATCCACTGTTTGTTACGGGTAACACTGTTATCTTAAAAACAAGTAAGAATGAATTTATTGTGTATGCTCATTTTCAGAAACATTCAATCCTGGTAAAGGAAGGTCAAACGGTCAGACAAGGTGATTTGTTAGGTAAGTGTGGAAACTCAGGTAATTCGACCGAACCTCATTTGCACTTTCACATGCAGAATGTAGAAGATATGAATGTTGCTACAGGAGCAAAATGCTACTTTACGAACATCATTGTAGATGGAGTCAAAAAAACAGAGAGTTCACCCATTAGAAATGAAAGAGTGGAAAACCAAAACTAATTCTGCAAATGTGCAAGGGTTGGTTAACCTGTTTTTAGACCACCTTCCCAGGTCAAAGTGCATATATATGGTTTGGTAAAGTGTTCTGAGTGCAATTCGAATGGTACTCAAATTTGTTTAGGATGACATAGTCAAACGTGTTTTATCCTCCATTTTCTGCTCGATAATTTCAGACAATAACCTATATTCTTCGGCTGTCATTCCTGCTTTGGGCAACAATAAACTCTGGGACTCATTGAGATGAGTGTCTGAGAGAATAATAAAGGTTTCTGAAATGAGATATTGTTGAAAAGTACTCCAAGGAAATATATGAGGAACTGTATCCTCATAAAGCGTTACCTGTAAATCGTCTATCTCCAGAATGTAACTTTTCACTTTTGATTTGTGGGCAATCCAATCTTCGACAGCCTTCTTTTTCGGACTTTGTGCTGATAGAATCTTACGCTTTGCGTTATAATGGGGTATATAAACACACATGCCCAAAATCAGAGTAAGCATACCTATTTGCAGACAAACAGGATAAAAGAAGGAAAGTAAAAACAAAATGGATGTCAGGCCAAAAAATAGTTTAAAGATAACTGCATATACACTATGAATCTTATTAAATAACTGTATACCCTTGTCCCATCCTATTTGATATATGGCTCTGATTTGATCTGGTACAAACTTGATGTGAATTTTTAGTGGCAGTTCTATTGGCATATAAAGTAGAAAGGTTCATGTGTCCCATTTTCGTGACAAGACGCTTTTGGGATACTATCATGTTTGATCAGTCCAGAGTAGTGAGTTTAAGAATATGCTTGCTTTTGGGTGCCAGGTGGATCTCCACCATTTGATTTACTTGTAGTTCTTTCCATTCAGTATAGGAAAGGTCGAATTCTATCCTAAGTATAGTGAAATAATAATTCCTTTCCCTGCTAAGTGATGATTCTCGTTTACGTTCTATAACTCCTGTATAGACTACTTTGTATCCATTATCAATATCTTCTCTAAATGCTTGTCTTCTTCTATAAATACGAATGACAAAACCCAGAGATGCAATAGAGAAAAGAATACATCCCAGGATTTTATCATATAAGGAGTTGATGTATACAAGTGTGCATATCCAAATTCCTATAAAGAACAGTAGAAAAATAGAGGTTGAAATGGGAATTACCCTGTCTTTTCTAAGGATATCGATTTCCTCTTCTTCTAAAAGCTGGTAATACTTTGTCAAATCGATTGGATTATTTGCTCTCCACATACGGACTATATTTTATCTCTTGTCAGCAAATCAAGCCAAAAGGAGTTAGATTTGGTAATGGATTGTGCCTGTGAAATTACATGAAGCCTACCTTTGCATTGCAACTGTATATATAGGGTCTGCAAAGGTGCAAGGGTCGGCTTGAAGAGTAAAATCCTATGATTGTGACGGTGGTCTGAGTACAATTTGAATGGTATAGACTGTAATATTTACTTTTGTTTTTTGGGAGCATCAAAACTGAGTATGCTATCATTGACAGTAGTAGTAATCACCAAAGTGCAATCTCGATTATTGATTCTACACTGATGAGAAAAATACTTTGTGCAAATGGAATCAATTTTATTGTATTTGATGAGCCACTTTTTATTGGACAAAACTGAATCAGTGATAGATTGGTACAATCGACGTATTACTTCAGGGTTTTTATCTTCCATCGGCTCTGGGGACCTAATCTTTTGAATATACTGATTGATTTCGTTATAACTCCTTTCAGCTTCCAATAAGCATGTTATTGAAGAATCCAAGTGAGTATGAATAGGTTGATAATTGTAAATTTGAAATTCTCTTACGAGATCAATCGAGCTGGGATGAGTTAATATGCTGTCGATACCTTTGTGAACTTTGGCTTCACTGATTGCTTGAAAATTTATTGCTTGTGTTTTTTGTTTTTCCTGCTGTTTGGAGTTACAGCTAGTGAGCATAAACCCTTTTATAAGTAGACAGAGGACGAGCAGTTTTTTCATGGATGAGATATAGAACAATCACCATTAATGCTATTTGCTCTCAAAAGGAAACACATAGTCTATACTTACTTGTATTAACACTGGTTCTTACCCTTTGGTTTCAACATACCCTGCATTAATTCAATAGCAGAGGGAACATGTTGCATCTGTATCCGCTGCTCTATTACCTTCCTGGAAAACTTGCCTCTGGTGCCTGTCAGACAGATATAATCCTCTGGATGAGAGTGGAAGCTGTAGGTTTTTTGTTTTCCTCAGCCTAATTAAATTTAAAAACTGCCAGTACGATAATTAGTAAAAACACAAACAAGTGAATTGTATGAAATATGTTTAGTTTAGTTACAATGGATTTGATTGTTAAATTTACCTCACTATCCTGATCAGATAGGCTATTTCTTAACTTTTTCATCTGCGGACTTCCGACCAGCATTCCATTTAGCGGAAGTAGCAAGATAAGCATCAGTTTTAACTTAAGCCATGTCTGGTGCAAAAAAACGCCTTCCGTTATCGCCATCAGACCACTCCCGGAAAGTACCAATAGTACTCCACCTGCTAGTAAAATTTTTTCAAGGCCGGACATGAGTTTTAAAAAGCTTGCTGATGCTACTCCCTTTGTCTTAAACAAACTTATAAAAGTGCGGAAAACGACAAATTCTGTTACCGTAGTACCGGCCATTAGCACAAGGCCGGAAAGATGCATAACCACAAGCAATTGTCTTATCAGTAGTGTATCCATCAGGAAGTTGCTTTGTTAGTGTCACTGAACAATAAAAAACTGGTGATGATCATGTAAACGGCTGTAAGGCCATGGACCAACATACGTGGCAGGTCCAATCCGTTATTTAGATAGATCTGCAGACAGTCCATACAAGGGATGATGATTGCTGCTGTAAAAACATAAGCAGTTGCTTTTTTCATCCGGCCTAGCAACAAGGCTAAAAGGGCTAATCCTGAATACATATCGCGGATTCCCTTTATCCTGCCAAAAGCAAGGTCTGACTGGCTGCATACCTGTATACCGAAGTCTTCGACACTGACCCGAGGAAGTAGAATAAACCTGAGGCCGATGAATAGAATTCCCAGTGCGATGAAAAGGGTCATCCAATAGGATAGGGATCGCAAGCCCCATTGGGTCATTACATTTTCTGTTTTCATGTTATGATCGATTTATAATACAAATCTCACTAACAAAAAACAGGCAGTCATTCACCCAGGTTAATTAATTCGTTCCGGCCAATCTTTTTCTGATGCGGCTCAGTGACTGGGGCTTTATTCCAACATAGGAAGCAATGTAATATTGTGGGATGCGCTGGGCTATATCCGGAAACCTTTCAAAAAAAGTCTGGTAGCGAAGTTCGGGTGGGTCGTTATAGAGTGAGCTTATCTGCTTGATGGCATCCACATAAACCTCTCCAATGGCCAACCGCCCAAAGCGTTCACCCTGTTTTACTTGTGCATAAAACACTTCCATATTGGCATGGCTGATGGTATAAATGGTAGAGGCTTCCAGGGCTTGAATGTTAGTCAGGGATGGCTGCTGGGGAAGAAAACTGGCGTAATCACAAACAAATTCGCCCTCTTTGTTAAAATAGACGGTTTTTTCTTCTCCGTCGATACTGGCATAATACCGAACAAGGCCCTGGTCAATAAAAAATATGTTTTTGCAAACATGACCTGCCTCTAGCAAATGCTCACCCTTTCTCAATTTTTGCTTGCGAAATAAAGTACTAATGATGGCTTCATCCTCTAAAGAAAGAGGAATATACTGCTGAATGGTTTTAAGAAGAAGCTCCATAGTCAACCCTAATCAAGCGATTGCATTGTAACTGTCCGATCCGGACCGTTGTTGTTAATTAGCCTAAATATAATACCTCGTTATTTGTAAACAAAGGTGATCTGAGTAGAACGGATTCAGTAGCTTGACTACTTCCTCAGCTATTAGTTTGATGTCGTCTGGATGCAGGCAAGTGTGGGATATGTCAGTGGAATACATAATGATTGGGTTGCTGTAACGGAATTGTAGTGTAACAAGGGTATGCGTCTGATTCACAGCGTCTTTGCTGGATAGATTAAATGTAATACTTTGCGGGTTTTAAGGAAAGATGGGTAGTTCGGATGCTTACCCGTATTTGCTAGTTAGGTGAATTTTAAAACCTTTCCTGTTGTATACAGGAATCGGATGGATACAAAAGTTACATGAATGTGGACATCAAGAATTTTATTGGCAGAGGACTCATCTATTTAGGAATAGTACTGTTGCTCTCCTGCTCTGAAAATAAATATTTTGAGAAATCTATACAGGAAGAATACTATAGAAATGGAAAATATGGTGTAGATGTCATTTCTATCCGAGACAAAAATACGTTTAAGGCGATGGCGTATGCGTATGCTCGTTGGGATGCGTTGAGTGCCTATTTGTACGATGGATCATTACAGATAGACAATAATCTGGTCGAAAACGCGATCCGACCCATCGCTTTAGGAAGAAAGAATTACCTGTTTACGGGTAGTCATCAAGCGGTTCAACGGGCTGCAATGATTTATTCCTTCTTTGCTATTTGTAAGAAAAAGAATGTCAATCCTTTTGTATGGTTGAAGTATACGCTGGAAAATATCTCTTCGATTAATCACAAAAACCTCACCGATCTATTTCCCCAAAACTATAAACAAATTATCCAAACTATCAATATGTAGTTCGTCGGGCGCATACCTACCCTGCCTGATGATGTATCAGGGATTGTTTTTGACTGAATCAAAAACAATCCCCGTAATATTTGAATAATTATGATTCTTCCTAACTATTAAATCATTATAGTATACTCTTAACAATATTCCACTTTTCTAATGTTATTTCTACGTCCAACAAAGGAGTTATGAATGCTGTTACTGGTATAGGTTGTGTTCGTCTCATTTTACATCGTTTTCCAATCTCATCCTCATTAATATTATATTTAGGAAGAGTCATAGATAAAGATTCTGATACATTTGGAAGGCCTAGAAGTTTAATAATTACTTCAAAGATGGCGTTATCTTTATTGTAATAATGAATAAGATAAATCATAGCACATCCTAGTTCAAATGACTTATTAAATAAAGGATACTCATCAATGAGTCTAGTTAAAAATTTATTCAATGCATTTGAATAATCATCTTTAATAAAAGCCTTTATATTCAGACTTTCATGGAGTAGCATAGTAGCTAACCAAAGCCCAGAATCTCTACTAAGGCATACGGCAATAGCAAGAGGGTCTGGCCTCGCAAAGAAATACTCAATGATATTTTGAGAATAGGGTAAAGTAACTATATATTCTGCGCACAAATATTCTTGCAATGTCAAATGGCTAAATTCAAATGTCCTGTATCCTATCTCTGCTATCAATCCATTGTGGGATTCTATTTCTGAAATTACATCTGCCATTTCATCTAGTGGCAAATCATATCTTTCATGAATTAATTTATAAATTTCAGATAACTTGTTTGTAGAAAAGACATTAGCTTTTATTTGGTAAGTTATATAGAATGCGAACTCTTGTAAAAAGTCTAACTTTTTCCTTACATTAAATCCTGAGTATTTAGAAACTCTATTTATACTTCTATGCTCATCCCAATCCCTAATTATAAGGTATACGGCTTCTCTATAAACTTCATAAGGGCTAATTGGTAGAACTTCCTGTTTCTCAAAGAGAATTAGTAATAGAGTTAGAAATATAGGCCTATTTGCCAATTCATGGTATGGCTTCTTTAATAATTCTGTTACAAACCTTTGGTGATGTTCCCCTAACCATTTTTCTGCAATTATACTTACATCATCTATTGTAATTGGATGAATCTCATAGGTGTCAAACCCATCTAATATCTTATTATTTAAGGTAGAAGTTCTTGACGTGAGAATTATTTTTGCATTATTTAACTTCAACCCCAATTGAGTAATATCACCTAATATCTTTTTTTGAGCTGTAGGTAATAGCTCGTCAAAACCATCAAGGAATAATATTGACTTAGTATCATTTAGGAAGTCGGCTACAAATGGCTCAATTAAAAGGTCAGAGTCTTTAATATAATATTTCTTGATTGATGTTGGATACTTATCTTCTGTTCCATCAGCATTTATCTTTGTTTTCTCTGTTCTAATAATTCTACTTTCATATGAAAAACCAAATATATCTAAGATCGCAAAGTAGATACTACTTGAACTGTCTAGCTCTCTTAATCTAATTAATACTGGATTGGTGAATTCAACTTTATCACTTGCATCCGAAAAAAACTTATTGATGAGCCTTTTAATTGTCGTAGTTTTTCCAGACCCAGGTTTTCCAAGTAAGAGAGTATTGTTTCTACTATTAATTAATTCAAGCTCATTTAAGAATTTTTCATTTTTGTCCTTCCCAAACTTAGAAATCCTTGTGGAAATACTTAGTTGAATTGTTGAATCATTCACCTGCTTGTTTTGACTTAGGCCAATAAAGGGAATATCTGCTGCCCAATTCGTAACTTCAACATAATGGTTATTAAATATTTTGGTTAGATTATTTTCATTATAACTTAAAGAGTGAGTTTCTTTTCTATCATTTATAAACTTTCTTCCAGAGTCTAGAGATTTCTCAACAAAGTATTCTAATGCTTTTTGCCCAATGAGGGATGAAATTACTGATATTAATGGCATACTATTTCCTTTTCTAAGTTAAGTCATACACTATAAACGAATGATATTTGAGTGCTAACTATTTATTAGATAAAAGCTTATCAGTAACCCTTACCGCTGAGATAAACTGTTCTGAAAGCACACTGGATTTAATATAGAAGGCTATATAAATCAAAGCGTACATTCCCATTAAACAGATGCATTTCGTTACAGATTCTGACCATATCCTTATTGACCAGAAAAACATAATAAGTGAGACTGTTTCGAGGCCATTGGTAAAATCCTTTAATACATACCAATAATCAATCTGACTATACTTTTCTGCTACCTGTATTTTCGTTACTCTCTCCCAAAAGTCCTCTCTATGTTTTTGGTAAGTTGTATCTTTATAATCTTTAACTTCAATAGTTTCAATATATAAAAGACCTGAAATTCTATCTGCCCACAATATTTTATTTAACGAAAGATTCTTATTGGCTTTTTCACCTAGTCTTTTTCTGCAAAAGTAATATTTCATGACATCAATACTTTGCATTAAATATCCTAATATGTAACAACCGCCAATAGCCAAACCAGAGGTAAGAAATTCATTTCCCGAAAAAAAGGAAGAATGTTCTAGAATAAAACAATTTATAGTCTCAAACTCAATTGGCAGGACAAAAATGAAGAATGATAAGCCTGTAAAAACGTAAACGAGAATATCTCTGAGCGTAAATTTTAAATCCATATGTTTTTCTCCCAAAAAGAGAAAAATGTATTTTATTGTCAATACCTCAAATGAGGTATTTTTTATAGTATTAAAGCCACATTTTATTATTTAGAATGTATGAGATCATCGCTTGGGTAATGGAATATTCTTTTGCTAGTTCTTTCTGAGTAATATTTTCATTCTCATAACGGTGAAGTATAACATTAACAGTCTCTTTATTGAGTTTAGTAGTAGATCTATTCCTTATATTGTCTTTATATTCCATCCAACGCAGATTGGATATTTTATTGTTGGTTGGATCATGGTTGATATGATCACAATGAAAATTTCCAACTGGACGTTTTGTAAAGCTTTCTAGAACAAGTAGATGAATCAAATGGCAGTCACTTTTTTTTGTATTTTTGTTGTATATCGAAACTGTCAGGTAGCCCGAATTGATTTTTACTTTTGTTCTGTGTTTGGTACTTCCTTTTCTTCTTACGTTTCCCCGATTTGACACCTCATAGCTTTGATGCTGCATTATAGTTTTCCATACCTCTTTCATAATATATAAGTCTTTTACACTATATATCTGAAATGGAAAATGACTTTTTCTCACTTTTATATAGTTACTGAAAAGATTTATTTCTTATTTCAGTATAAATTATATAAATACATTGTATATTTATATTTGTTAAATCTATTTAGGATATGTCAAGTTATTATAGTGGAAGTCAAGCATTGACATTGAATATGCTTGAGGTGCATTTTAGTAAAGATACAGTTCAAATTTATGTAACTGAGTTTGTCGAGAATGTAATCGATGAATATCGGGAGTCATTTACACAGTATAGCTTCTATAGAAATTCAAATTTGATTTATGCATGGGCATTAGTGGAAGATCCTGAACTGACACTGCCAGATGAATTTGAACCAACGATAATTAATAGAAAGAATCATACATTAGTCTATAATAAAATAGTTGAAGAGGCTTTTGTGTATATTATCAGAAAGAATGGCAGAGCGATACGCCCTAAAAAGAATTCATCAACATGGGAGTTAGAATTATCGGGATACATTGATTTTAATGGGCTTCAAGTTGTTCCAACTCTAAACTTTAGTTTCCATCCTTTATACTCTGTAAAAACTAGTAAACTTATTCTTGGCTTATCAATTAGATATTCCCATAAGTTTAGATTTACTATCTCAGAATCCGAGATAAAAAGCCTTAATGTTGATACAAGAGATTGGATGAGAAATACTGAAGGAGAAGTAGCCCCATCTTTACCCAATGTATTAAAGTTTATTGAAGGTACAAATCAACAGTCAGCATTCAATAAACATGCAAAGGAGGTTAATACAGATGTATGGGCTTATGCAAAGTTGATATCATTTCATAAGAGTTTAAATACAATTTCTGATGAAGATAAAAAAAAGAATAAAAAACCATTTAAAGACAAATTATTCTTACCAGATGGTCTCCTAATAAAGGAGTTTGCCTTATACCATCTCAATAACTCCAATTTTAGCAGCTCAGATATTTATAAACCACGATATTATTATTATCAAGATAGGAGAGGAGAAGGAAGATTTTTTCAGGAGGAAGTCAAAAAGCAAAAGCCTTATTCATTTGAAAAGTTCAATAATAATGAAGATTTGAATATTCTTGTATTAACAAAGAATACATATGAAGGTACTACAGGAGAATTTATTAAGAAGCTAGAAGATATTTTACGTACTACCTTCCATTTATATAAAATCAAATGTGAGATTATTCCAACTGAATTTGCTAGTCAAAGTTATATTGATGTTATCAATAATAAACTATCTGATAAACAGTATAGTTTAGCCATTGTTATTGTAAATGAAGAAGATAAAAATAAATATACAATTCCTGACTCACCATATTATTCTTCAAAAGCAAAACTATTAAATAGAAAAATACCTACACAAAAGTTAACCATTGAAACTTTAAGAAAACAGGAAACAATTTCAATGGAGAATATTGCTCTGAATATTTATAGTAAATTAGGGGGTGTTGCTTGGGCAATTGAACAAACTCAGAAAGAAAGAATTGAAATAATTATAGGTATCAGTTCAACAATCGATCTTAATAAGAATAGAATAATTGGGTTTGCAAATATTTTCGACTACAATGGGAATTATCTGGTTGGAGATTGTAGCCACTTAAGCACACAAGAAACATATGTTGAGAATCTGAAAACTTATTTGGTTCAGGTTATTAGGAATGTGATTGAAATTAAAAATATTGGTAAGCGAGATAGGCTAAGATTGATATTTCATTTAAGCAAAGAAGCAGGAAAAGAAACTGAATTAACGGCTATTGATTATGCACTAAGTCAATTTAGAGATTATCAGATTCAATTTGCAATAGTCCATTTGAGCTATACTCATAATTTCAGGATCTATGCTAATGAAGGGGCAGCGGAAGTAAAAAGAGGAACATTTGTCCAGATATCCACGCAGCAAGCCATTATGCACTTTGGGAACAAAACTAAGATCCCTGTCCTTGCAAGATTAGATAAGCGTTCCCAATTTAAAGATATCTATGATATAGCCAAACAAGTGCTACACTTTACTCATCTCTGTTATCGAAATTATAGGGCAGCTAATGTACCGGTAACTATAAAATATCCTAACCTGATGTCGAAGTTAACCCATGAACTCATGCAAGTTCCCAACTGGGATAGTCAGATGTTGAATAGGATTAAGGATCAGCTTTGGTTTATTTAATAATATGAGTTCAATTCTATTAGAAGATATAAAGAGAAAGGAAGAACATCTCTTAAATGAAGTTAGTGATAAAGAGCGTTTCTTTTATTTGTACCTGACAAAAGGAGAAATTTCAGCAAATTTCAGTGATTTAGGCCCAATAGATAAAGTATGCCTGGCTGCATTTACAAAAATACAAAATCAGGATTTAGATGCTATTGTTGAGAGAAACAAGAATGCGAGACCTGTAGCAGGTTCTCATTTTTCATACAATCTAATAAGTCTTTGTGCATTTGCTATTTATGATAGAAGGATAGTAGATAGCCATGTGAGAGATTATTTTCAGAAACATGGACTAAAAGATAAGTTTATTATTAACCATCTTTTTGGAAATTCATTTATTCTAAAAAATGAGAATACTACTTCTATTCCATCCATTGACGCTTTAATTGATGATATTTTTCTGAAAAATCAGTTTGAAGATGCGCTTGCGTTAATAATTAAGGCATTGGAAGATTGTTCAGATCCAATAGAATTATTCATCATAAGACAATCTTATTCTAAGATATCTCAGTTTCATTCTAATCCAGCAATTGAGAGAGAAAACAGATTGTTGAAAGAAGAGTTAGCATTATTTACATCTTCTGTAAACCGTAAAGCTGATAGATTTGTAGGTATACTAACCTTATCATTCTTACCTTTTTGTTTCTTAATAATAAAATGGTGGGATGAAAAAGGATTAGAATCTATATTCACCGCATGGGCAGCAGCTATATATATTCTTGAAATTGGATTATATCAGGTATTAAAGAAAAGATTTTCTCTTGACGAATTTTTAGAAAAGCTCAGTTTAAGAGTTGTTAAATGGTGGTTTAAGGTTCATAAATTAGATTATAGAATTGTGCGGAAGTTACTAGAAGAGAGAGAAGTTTAATTTATGGTCTCAATGTTTATTTTTGGGGAGAGATATAAAAGTCCAGATCCTAAAAGAGGGTCTAAGTATGTATAAATAATGTTTCTTCCTGTCATTTTTATATGTTGAATGACTGGATGATCTTTTAAGCCTACAATTCTAGAGAATGAATAATATCTAGGATTAAAATTATTTAAAAACAAGTGCCAAGAGTAAGCTAAACATTTTTAAAAGTTTGCTAAACAATTTGTTTAGCAGGAAATAAAAAAAGCCTCTCAGTTGAATCTAAAAGGCTTTTGTATTAAAATTAAAGTGCTCCCGAAGGGAGTCGAACCCCTATCATCAGAACCGGAATCTGACATTCTATCCATTGAACTACGGAAGCAAATGGAGCGCAAAACTAGGAAAAGTTTTGTAATATGTAAATAGTAACAAGGTATATTTTTTCTTAGAGCCGTTTTGGGAAGGCAAAGTATAGCCGTCTCTAGTAGAATCTAGAGAAAATTGAAATGAAATCTGAAAGTAGTATGGTCTATAATCAGACTGCTGCCACGGATACCAGATCAACGGTGGACTGTCTGGAAGAGGTGCAGAGAGATACCGCGTTTGTGAAACGATTGAGTATAGAAATCCCTATGGAGTCAAATCGCGGTGATGTGCTTACGGTATAGCTGTATCTGGGTGTAGAGGCAACGGTTGCAAATGCTGGTGAAGCAGGTGTTGCAGAAGTGCCTGAACGACTGAGTTCAGCTTCACAGGTTGGGGCAGCAGATTGTTTTTGAGAGACTTGCACTTGCTTCACGAAGTGTAGGGCCTTGAACATCTCAAAATCCATAAACTCATACTGCTCTTCCTGTTCCAGTCTTTTCCAGATGTCATAGGCTGTTTTAATACGAATACGAACCTGATCGCGCTTCAGTTCCTTCAATATATACTTAGTCGCATTGTCTTTGTCTTTTTTCTTATCCAACACAGCTAAATGAAGGTCATTACGTTTGTATTGCACATTTAGATCCTTCCATACGGATTCCGCTTTCTTCAGCTGTTTATTTCTTTCTTTAGAGGCAGGTTGTGCTTCCAGTTCAGCTTTTTGCTGAGTGGCCTGAGCCAGCAGATTTGTTAAATGGATGTGGTTAGCCTGAGATTGTTTCTCATCTTCTGTATTCTTTTTGATTCGTTTGAGCATATGGTGAAGCTGTTCATTCAGACGAGCTTCTTCTTTCATGAGACGATAGTACTCAGATCTGTATTTGCGAATCGCAGTTGTATTGGTATGATAACGAGCCATATATGAATCTGGTTGAAGTATTCCTTGTTAGAATTTGTTACTCTACAAAATACAAAAAAATGAAATGTTGTATTGTAACTATTCAAAGAATCTATAGTTTGTTTCATTGATTAATTATCTGCGTTTACAATGGGTTATGTAAGGATTTGTTCTTCAGTATAGACTTCTATAAATTTTCCAAAGGGGCTATGGTTTGTTTGTATTTGTTTCATTAGCAGACAAACCATTATAAATGGCTCCGATTTCCTGTTTCTTACGTTCGCCGTAATGGGTAGTATGCAGCTTTTCCATCTTTACCAATAATTGATAAAGCATTTCTTTCTCTGTCTCAGACAAAGGATGAAACACTATTTCACTTACCTGATAGATATTTCCATACAGACTCTGTAGTTCTTTTCGTCCTTCGGCTGTGATCTCAATCCGTTTGGAGCGCTTATCGTGTTCGTCCGGATATTCTGTAAGCAAACCTCTTCTGACCAGCCGTTTGATTACTTCTATTCCTGTCGGAAATTCGGAGATACAATGATGAATCAATTCACTTTTGGTAGGGCGGTCAAGTAGAATGGCATAGGATAGATAAACAAAATCTTCAATACTACTCATCTCTGTATGCTCAATGGCTTTACGCCAATAGAAAGAGACAAATCCAGTCAACCGTCCGAATACACGACCTAAGGCACTGATGATGTCCGTACTTTGTTGGGTGCCCGTCTGTACCGGAGCGTGGGATACCGTAGTTTGCTCTGTAGCCAGGTAAAAGCGACAAAAGTCTGCAAGGGTGCAATCAGGGTTTTCCTGCTCATACGCATGATACCTGTTCATGAGTTCTACCAACTGATTGTTCTGTCCGGACGCCATCGAAATATTTTTTTATTCTTTTTAAAAACAAAATTCAACTGGAAAAGTTATGATAACATAGTAAAATGTAGAGTAATACTTTGTAAATATTGTTTTATTGAGTTAGTATTTACCCTGTTTAAAATTCTGATCAACAGAATGAAATTGCTGGTGGCAAAAAACAATTCTATAAAGTTTCATCACGTTGACGACAATCTTTATTCCCTAAGCTAACTATCAAACATACTACCAAATGAAAGAACCGCCAAAACCTACAGCAATGATTGTAAAGCTGGAAGAGGTAAACAAGGTATATCAGATAGGTGACAACCATATTGTGGCATTGCAGAAAACCTCTCTCGAAGTGAACACCGGAGAAATGCTACTGATTATTGGTCCTTCCGGTTCTGGCAAAACTACCTTGTTGTCACTAATTGGCTGTGTGGTTTATCCTACAGAAGGACGCTTATGGGTAGATGGAAAAGAGATAACGGGGATGAAGGAAGACGACCTGGCGAATCTGCGTTTACAGACCATTGGCTTTGTATTTCAGCAGTTTAATCTTATAGCTCCGTTGACTGCCGAAGAAAATGTTCTAATGCCACTGGTTTTACAGGGCGTACCTGACAAAGAAGCTAAAACCAGAGCACAAAAAGCATTGGAGATTGTGGGTATGACAGACCGAAGCAAAAACCTGCCCCGACAGCTATCCGGAGGGCAACAACAGCGGGTAGCTATTGCACGGGCTCTGGTAACCAATCCCAAGCTGATTCTATGTGATGAACCTACGGCTGCTCTGGATAAAGACTCACTGGATGTTGTGATGAAGGAACTACGAACATTGGCAGATGAAGGAAAAGCAGTAGCGGTGGTAACCCATGATCCCCGCCTGATGTCATATGCCCATCGGGTAGTAGAGGTGAAAAACGGACAGGCATATGAGTTACAAAAACAGAACGGAGAATTTCGCATTGAAAACCATTGATACAACTACTATTCATGAAAATGATTTTTCCGGAAAAAGTTAAAATTCTTCTCCTGTTGCTGACTACAGTTATGTGTCTGACAGCCTGTGGAGGCAAAAAGGATGAAGAAAACGAATCGCGTGCTGTAACTACAAAGCAGGTGGTAGCTGAAGTAGATACCATTATCGGGGTTGCCAACATTGAGCCTGTTGGTAAAATATTGCCACTCAGTGTAGAGGTGAGTGGTATTGTGGCTGAGATTTATGCCGATGCCAACCAATCGGTTGACAAAGGTGATCGGATCATTGCATTAGACCATCAGGTGCAGCAGATGCAACTGGAGCAGGCTAGAAGCAAACTTGGGACACAGCAGGCTGTTATTACCTCCGCACAGGCTACATTGGCTTCTCAGGAAGTAAAGCTGGCAAATGCCAGAAACACTTACGAACGTGACCAGCGGCTTTTTAACGGAGGGGCAGAAACTCAGCAGACACTTGATGACAGTAAGACCCAATATGAACAACTTCGCAAAGATGTAGACGCTGCTCGTGCTACACTGGTGCAACAACAGCGTAGATTAACAGAACTACAGACCGATCTGGCCTATAATCAGGCATTGCTTGATCAGCGGTTTATCAAAGCTCCTGCCCGTGGCATGGTACTGTCTGTTGACACGAAAGTTGGAGAAAGTGTCAGTAGTGGTACGTCGTTAGGCGATTTTGCACCAGAGGGTGGATTGATGGCAGTGACGGAGATTGACGAGTTGTTTGCCCCAAAAGTGAAAGCTGGGCAGTCCGCTTTTATTCGTCCACAGGGAGGGACTGAAATTCTGGCAAAAGGGAAAGTATTTTTTACCTCTTCCTACCTGAAAAAGAAGTCGCTGTTTGCTGACAAAGCTGAGAATCTGGAAGACAGGCGGGTGCGTGAGGTCCGTGTCCGACTGGACTCTAACTCTCGTATTCTCATTGGAAGCCGGGTAGAATGTGTGATCAAAATGAAATAACTACAGGTATTATAGGTAAAAGAATGTCGGGAGGTGAAGACACTGACTGGTAATCAATGAGGTATCACGAAACGCCATAACCATGCTCAAAATTGCATTAAAATTTATTTTGTATGATAAACCCAAGTCTATTGGGGCATTGGCAGGTACTATCATTTCTATTTTTCTGATAGGCCAGAATATCGGGATCTTCATTTTCCTGACCAATTCCATGAGTGCACTGGTTCGGAATAATGCGGATTACATCTGGGTAGTAGACAGTAAGACTACGAACGTAAACTCATTGTCTTTGCTTGATACCCGGTTGGGACATGAACTGGAATCTATCAAAGGGGTAAAGAAAGCTTATCCACTTGTGATAACAGGAGGAAGTGCCAGGTTTCCCAATGGAAAGTCTGCTGCACTTACCTTGATTGGCTCTCAGGCACCCGCATTTGCAGGTGGCCCCTGGAATGTATTTATTGGACAAAAAGGCTTGTTATTGCAGGAGGGAGCCATATTTACAGATTTCTTTGATAGCAAGATACTGGGTGACGTGGCGTTAGGTGATTACTTCGAGATCAATGGAAAGAAGGTGTTTGTAGCTGGCCAAACTCGTGGTGTCCGATCATTTGGGGGGGTATATGCCTTTACCACACTGGAACGTGCCCGTTATCTGGGAAAGGTATCTCCTTACAAAGCCAATGCTTTTCTGATTGAATGGAACCCTTCAATCCAACCAGAAGAAATTACTGCCCGCATCAATTCCGGTATTGCAGGAGTAAGAGCATGGGAGAGTAAGGAGTTTACCTATCAGACCATTCTGACAGTTGTCAAATCCAGTGGCATTGCCATTTCTTTTGGTACAATTATCCTGTTTGCGCTAATAGCCGGATTAGTGATTATTGGGTTGACACTGTATTCGGCTGCTATAGACCGTATCCGGGATTATGGCACTCTGAAAGCCATAGGAGCTACCAATAGTTATATCCGTCGTCTTATTCTGACACAGGCACTGGTATTCGGGCTGGCTGGATTTGTAATCGGATATTTGTTTATCCAGGGTTTTCGTGTTGGTATCGCCAATGCCGGAACCATCTTTAGTTATCCCTGGTGGTTACAGATCATATTCTTTGTTCTTACCCTGTTAATCTCACTAGGAGGAAGTTTGTTTGCCATTCGTCGGGTGGCCAGTGTAGAACCTGCTCAGGTATTCAGATAAATAGGTTGTTTGGATTAATCATTCATGATATGAAAAAAATTGTGTTTACAGGAATATGGATGGCTTGTGTGCTGGCAGGAAATGCACAGGAGGTACGCAGAGTATCCGCCACTGAAGCTCTTACTATTGCAGAGCAGAACCGAAAAGATATACGTAACCAGGCAATTAGTGAAAGTATAGCTACAAATGAAATAGCCAAAATAAATGCCAGAAAAGCTCCACAGGTTACCGCATCTCTGGACTACCGATATAATATGCAGTTACAACGTAGTGTATTGCCTGCAGGGACCATACGGCCTGATGCGCCAACAATTATTCCATTAGGCACTAAATACAATATCACAACTGGAGTCAATGCTAGCTATGATGTATTTAATCCTGCCAATCGGTCGGATATAAAGTATGCACAGAAGAGTATAGAACTGGAAAAGGCCAATACCAAAAAAGCGGTCGTAGATGTACGTCAGGCTGTGTTGCAGGCCTACTATGATGTATTGCTAGGGCAGGAAAAGGTCCGTTTTTCTTCCGAAAACCTGAAGCGTACAGAACAATATTATCAGGAGGGCCGTGTAAAATATGAGAATCGTACCATTCTGAAAAGTGATTTGGATAGGTTACAGCTTGACATGCAGAATGCACGTATTACCTATGAAGAAGACCGTAAAAATCTGCAGCTTGGTCAGCTATACCTGGCTAACCAGATGGGACTGGAACCGGAAGCCCGTGTTGAGGCTTCCGAAACGCTGGAAACCATTTTGCAGGGTTTGCCTGAGGTAAATAATATTCAGCGTACTTCGGAACAACGTGTAGAGATAACACAGGAAAAACTAAAACTGGAACAGAATCAACTTGACTATACACGCCAAAACAAAGCCTACTGGCCTACAGTATCTGTTTTTGCCAGCTGGAACGCACAACATTTAAATAACAATTTCGGTCCCTTTGATGCCAATACCTGGTATCCATACAGTTATGTAGGTTTGAAGGTCAATGCTACCTTGTTTGATGGATTGCAAAAAGAACGTAGCAAAACAGAATATCGTTTTCGGGCTGAACAAAATCAGAACACATTGGCAAAGTTACAATCAGATCTGAACTATGAGTGGGAAAGTGCCAAAGTCGAGTTACTAAACATTCGGGAAAAGCTGAAAACGGCTCAGGAAAATTACCAACTGGCACAACAGGTTGTACAAACAGATAGCCTGCGGTTCGGGGAAGGTAAGATTACGGCTGCAGAATTGAAAAATACGGAGTACTCACTAGCGACAGCACAAAACAATCTGATGGCCAGTTACTATAATTTTTTGGTTGCCCGGCTAAAGTATAAAAAAGCAATCGGAGAGTTATAATACCTATGTAGCAAACCTGGTATATGTCTGCTACACAGGTTCTGTATGTTATCTTCTGCGGAAGCTGTTCCGCAGTTTAATTTCAGTTAGTTTACGCTTGGTATCCAGTGGAAAGTCTCCTTTCATCACCCAGTCGTAGAACGCAGGTTCTTTGTCCAGCACTTCTGTGACCAATCTGTCTTTGTGTTTGCCAAAGTTGAAGATCTCCTGTCCCTTATCATTTAATACCATGCGGCCTGCCAGATCTACCAGTTTATGGGCTGTGATCTCATGCAGCTTCTGCATATCATTGTGTACAGGCGTATAGTCTTTGCCATTTTCATCTTTGATTGCCACTCCACTATAGCGTTCTACCTGAGCACACAGTACTTCAAATGTGGCCACTGTATCTGCTTCTGCACTATGTGCATTTTCAAGTTCTTTCTGGCAATAGAATTTATAGGCAGCAGGCAAACTGCGGGGTTCCATCAGATGGAATATTTTCTGGGCATCAATGATTTTACGGCTATCCAGATTAAAATCAAGATCCACCCGTAGAAATTCTTCAACCAGAAGAGGAATGTCCAGACGTAATACATTAAAGCCTCCCAGATCCGCTCCTTCGAAGAACCGGAATATATCATGGGCTACTTCTTTAAAGGTAGGCTTGTCTTTGATGTCTTCATCATAGATACCATGAAACACACTGCTCTCAGGAGGAATCGGAATGGTTGGGTTAATACGCCATGTTTTGATATTCGTTTCGCCATTGACCAGGGCTCTGAGTACACTGATTTCTACAATCCGGTCTTTGACAACGTTTGTTCCTGTGGACTCTATATCAAAAAAGGCGACTGGTTTTTTTAGCTTTAGAGAATGCATGTGCGTTTTTTTAGGATACCAGATTGGATTTGAACCTGCAAGATGAATTAAGTACATGCTTACATCTTGCAGGTTGTTTTTAGGCAGAACCTTTGTATGGCAGTAAGGGTTCTATGCAAAAAATTAAAGAATATGCTCGCTTAAGTTTTTCATGTCCAGACCATTGTAGTTACCGGAACTCATCATTAAAAGATTTGTATCTTGCCAGCTTTGTTTCAGTAAGAATTCTTTTAATGCCTCACTATTCGTAAATACCTGAAGGTCAGGTCTGTTAAATGCTATTTTGATATCTTTCTCACTAAGAGGCTCCAGTCGTTTGTGTTCTACTGTATGCGGATTGTAGTAGGCAACTGCAACATCTGCCATATTGAATGTATCCTTATATTCTTTCAGGAAAGTTTTGTTCAGACTGCTGAATGTATGAAGCTCCATACAGGCAACCAGTTTACGTTTGGGAAACTGTGCTTTTACCGCTTGTGTTGTAGCTTCTAATTTGGAAGGTGCATGGGCAAAGTCCCGGAAGAAGGTAGTGGTAGCATTACTACCTACAATTTCCAGTCTGCGGGCAGCTCCCTTAAACGAGGAAACAGCCCTATAGAACTCAGCTTCTTCTATTCCGATCCGTTCCAGCACGGTTTTAGCCCCACTGATATTGCGCATATTGTGTTCACCGAATATGCTTACCGGAATTTCTTCATTGTCAGATGTAAGCAGATATGTTTTACCATCTTTGATGCGATGTGGATGGGTATCATATTCCTGACGTGCTACATCTTCACGTTCTTTACGACAGATTACAGTAACCAAATCATCATTTTTATCAAAAATCAATGAGCCTGCTTTAGGTGTGGATTCTGCAAAGAGTTCGAATTGCTTCACATATTCATCAAAATCCGGATACACATTGATATGATCCCAGGCAATGCCACTCATGAGCCCAATATGGTGCTGATAATACAAGAACTTGGGCTTGCGATGGATAGGAGAGGCAAAGTATTCGTCGCCTTCAATAATAATAATTGGCGCATCGTCAGTGAGTTGGACCATTGTCTCAAATCCTTCTATCTGAGCCCCTACCAGGTAATCAAACTTCCGTTTCAGGTGTTTTAATACATGCAGGATCAGAGAGGTAATCGTAGTTTTTCCATGACTCCCTACAATAACAATACGTTGTTTGTTTACAGAATGCTCATAGACGAACTCCGGATAAGAATACACTGGCAAACCAAGTTCCTGTGCTTTTTTCAATTCAGGATTGTCTTCACGAGCATGCATTCCCAGAATGACAGCATCCAAACCCGGATGAATCTTTTCAGGATACCATCCTTCTTTCTCTGGCAACAGCCCATGCCGTTGCAGGCGACTTCTGGATGGGTCCAGGATTTCATCATCAGATCCTGTTACAGTAATTCCTTTCAGATGTAGTGCTATGGCCAGATTGTGCATAGCTGCCCCGCCAATAGATATAAAATGTATATTCTGTAATTTGTCTTTCATGAAGTTGGTCTCTAAATAGCTTTCAAAATTTGGCCTGTCTTTTTTACATACAGGCTGATAGTAAAGCAGATCAGCATTTCATTTTTGAAACAGGGTGCAAAAATAGATAAGTCTGTCAGATTTACCATAGCTTGGTACGAATGAAAAAAAAAATTGTTATAGCCGCTTTTTCAGGTTATATACCTATATTTGTAAAATTTTTCTAGCTGAAATTACCTGTTTTTCATTTGGATAAGAAGAAATTGATTTCCTCTATACCTGTGGGCACAGTATTTTCAGTCATCAACAATACTAAAATAGTTTCTTAAAAAGTAATAGTTACCCATTTAGTATTCTTTATTCTTCTTAAATGATTAGCCGAAGTTCCAATCTCAATGGCGTGAATTATGAGATTCGCGGACCCATTTATGAGCAAGCTGTCGCACTAGAGAAAGCCGGTCATTCCATTATTAAATTACATATTGGCAATCCGGCACCGTTTGGTTTCAATACCCCGGCGCACATTCAGCAGGCCCTTATCGATAACCTGGCCAAAGCCCAAGGCTATGCGGCCTCAAACGGTATTCTGGAAGCCCGAGCGGCAGTCGCGAAACATTATACACAGAGAGGAATACAAGGCATCACGGAAGATACTGTTTTCATTGGAAATGGTGTCAGTGATCTGATCATGTTAAGTTTACAGGCATTACTGGAAAGAGGCGATGAGATTCTGCTTCCAATGCCTGATTATCCTTTATGGACATCAGCTGTTCGTTTGTGTGGTGGAAATGCAGTTCATTATATATGTGATGAACAGGCTGACTGGATGCCTGATCTGGAAGACATTCGTAAGAAAATTACGCCTAAAACCAGAGGATTGGTAATTATCAATCCCAATAACCCAACAGGTGCTGTATATACACGAGAGACACTGGAAGGTCTTTTACAAATAGCCAGAGAGCATAATCTGATCATATTCTCTGATGAGATCTATGACCGGATTCTGTATGATGATGCCAAACATATCTCTATTGCATCCTTAGCCGATGATGTGTTGTGCCTTACAATGAGTGGCCTGACCAAAAACTACTTTGGCGCAGGGTTCCGGGCGGGCTGGCTGGTACTGAGCGGCAAAACCAAAGAGGCACAGGATTACATGGAAGGTCTGATGCTACTTGCCACTATGCGTGTGTGTAGTAGTGTTCCTGCACAGTACTGTATCAAACCTGCTCTGGAAGGATACCAGCATATTGATGATCTGGTGTTGCCAACCGGGCGTTTGTATCAACAGCGGGATGCTGCTGTGCAGGCCATTAATGCGATTCCCGGACTGAGTTGTGTAACTCCCAAAGGTGCTTTTTATCTGTTTGCGAAAATAGATACATCTGTCTGTCCTATTGAGAGTGACAAACAGTTTGTGATGAGTGTACTCAAAGAAGAGAAAGTACTGGTAGTCCAGGGGTCTGGTTTCAATTACCATACATCTGATCACTTTCGTGTAGTATTCCTGCCTTCTGTAGATCAACTGACCGAAGGAATCTCCCGTATAGGAAAAGTGGTAGAACGTGTAGCCATGACAGAAAAAGTATAGACCAAGATAAATCTCGATTTATATTTTACAGATCCTTCTGTTGGAGTAATGTTTCCAGCAGAAGGATTTTTTTTATAGTACTAGGGCATGCTTTTTTAGATAAGGTAATAATATACCAAACCTCGTTTATATGGCTACTGTAAAACAGTCTAAAAACTACAGCACCAACCTGGATGCTACCATAGAGATACTTAACAGAGATGCCGGCGTTTCGGCAACCTTAGCTATTCGGAATGTAATAGATTGGATCAATACACTTTCTGTAGAAGGCTTGATACCAGTAGCTAATCAGCTGGAGCAACTGGAAGACTTACTTTCTGCCCCTGAACGCGATGCTGTCAAGATTGCAGATTGTATGGAAACGTTAAGTAAACTCACGCTGGAAGCTGCTTCTATTGAAGATGGTGCCCAGGGAGATAAGATCCGGGAACTGGCTTATACACTGCAACGGGCTGCAAAAGTGATCCGGGAGTAATAACCTGCTTATTCTCTGTTAAAAACTTCTACTTACTTCTTATAATTTTTTATCGCCCAAACCATCAAATTTACTTTCTTTGCATTATTGTCCATTAAAAATCTAAGAATACGCAATGAAAGTAACTGTAGTGGGGATCGGGTTGATTGGAGGCTCGATTGCACTGGCACTTAAAGAAAGTGGTTTTGCCGAAACTGTTATTGGAGTAGATAACAAGTCAGAACATATAATCAAGGCTCTGGAGTTAAAGTTGGTTGATAAAGTGCTTTTATTGCCTGACGCTATTAAGCAGTCTGATATTGTCATTCTGGCTACTCCTGTAGATTCATTGCTGACGCTGCTGCCACAAGTGTTGGATCAGGTGGATAACCAGATTGTAATTGAAGTAGGTTCTACCAAGAAGCTGGTAGTAGCCAGTGTGAAGAACCATCCAAAGCGGAAAAATTATGTAGCCACTCACCCAATGGCAGGAACAGAGTACTCTGGCCCGGAAGCCGCTATACGAGGGTTATTTGCTGGTAAATGTTCTGTTTTCTGCGATGTAGAAGATAGTGATCCAACTGCCGTAGAGACCATCAAACGATTATATGAAGAGGGTATGAATATGCGGATTGTGTATCTGGATTCAGTATCACACGATGTACATACAGCGTATATATCCCATATCTCACACATTTGTTCATTTGCCTTAGCACAAACCGTATTAGATAAAGAGAAAGAAGAAGCCCGTATCTTTGAGCTGGCCAGTGGTGGTTTTGATTCTACTGTACGTCTGGCAAAGAGTTCCCCTGATACCTGGATACCAATATTCCGGCAAAACCGTGAGAATATTATTGATGTGCTGGATGAATATATCAATACTCTCCTCACATTCAAAGGTCTGATGTTAAGTGGAAGCTACGATACATTTCATAAAAAGCTGGAGCACGCCAACGACATCCGCCGGATTTTGAAGTGATATCTAAATCAATACTATAATTTCAGCATCCATGTTTTGTGGAAAATATGGATGCTGAATAAAATATCTGACTTACAAAGTGTGTATCTATCTGTTTAGTTTGCTTTTCTATCTTGCACACTATCCAAAAGTTCTTTATCCAGAATGGGTAGTAATGGCTCAATCAGAAACGGCTCTAATGGACGGTAATCTATAGCTTGTTTAAAATACTGTTTAACAGCATATTTAGCATCTGAAATCTGGTGTATGGTAGCATATGCAACAGCAGCTTTTAAGTGAACATTCCAATCCAGCTCACATTGGGCAGACTCATATAGTTCTAAAATCTCTTTGATATTGTCATAACTATTCAGATAATGAAAGATATGACCAATTTTAGCTGCTTTATTTTTTTCCTTTAGCAAGTTTTTATTTCCCTGGCTTATCCATTTTTCGATATCTGCCACTCTATAATGCATAGTTTGTTGAAAGTACAAAACTCGGTGAAATTCAGGTGCAAAAAGAAGTTGTTTAGTAGCAGCCTCTTCGTATTCTTTGAGTAAACGTTTGCTGTACAGGTGGGAGCTGATATTGTTCTTTCTACTCTCTTGAATAGTATGGAACCATTCTGTCAATTCAGAAAATCTGTTTTCTCTACCTGCAGCAATAAGTAAAAGTGCGAATAGATCTGTGCTATCTTTACTATAAGGATAGTGTTTATCTTCTAGAATCGCATCCAATGAAATAGAATACACACGATTCCAGTCAAGATCAAACACGGCATCTCGTAAACTGTAATCAACTATTGGCCTGGGAGTAGGTATTTCTAACCCTTTGGTTTGTTCTTCCAGAAAAGAATATTCTGAAGTAAAAAAGTCTTTCAACGAATCATATATTTCTTCACCAGGTATCCAGCTTGCAAACTTCCAGTAGCTCCATGATTCAGATGCACTATGAGGAGGAATTAATAAAAAGTATTGCTCTTCATGAAGACCTCCAATGAGGATACTTGCAGCGAGTCCTTCATGTACCTCTTCGGGTTCATTCCATATATCAATCAAGTCATCGTCAAGAACTTTTAAGTAGTCAATTTTATCAGTAGGGAGGAATGTGCAGCTAACACAAGTTGTTTGAGAAAATCCATTGCTGATTTTTAGAAAATCTTTGTAATCTTGAGGTAGATTGATTTGCAGTCTTCTTTCAGCTTCTTCTATTTCCTGGTCTGAGGCACCTGAGAAGCCAAGCCATTCGGATTGGATTTGTTCTTCACTAAAATCAAAACTATTTGATAATAAAGCTTTCTTGGAGATGGCTTGCAGGAGTTCTTTCATTGGTTGGTAAGAGTTAAAAATATTTACCAGAGGCTTGAGCAGTGAATATAGCTGATTACTCAGGTTTGATCTTTACTATCTGATCCCCCTTTCAGTACAACCAATTCACTATCCATTCGCTTTTTTTAAGTTTGACTTTTTGTTGTTTACCTGTCCTTGAAATGCGACATAACCTTCCTTTGGAAGTCGTGTTTTAACAAGATTATCTTCTAGTTCTATTGATAAAAGTGATTCTAAGCCACCATCATAAGGCTTTGCTAATAAATATTGGCTGGATATCTCAGATTCTTTAATAATCAGGTTAGCTGCATTAATGAAAAATGTGTGCATGGCAGGAAGAATAAAAGAATCTGCGGATTAGTATCATTTTAACTGTCTTATTTGTTTAAAGAGGTTAACTAACTGTTGCTAATTTGTTATTTCTGTGATAGTTGGTGAGTCAGCGTTATACGTATTGATTTCTGATTCTTCTGATGATTTTGGCCAAATAGAATCAGGGAGCAAAGGTTTGCCTAACTGACCAATATAATTTTTAGGAAACTCTTCCTGAATACCTAATTTTTCAGGTTCGTGATCAGGACAAATATAAGTACCAAACAGAAGATCCATAAGAGGCGAAATATTGGCATAATTTCCTGCATCTTTCTCAAGAGAATGATGCCAGTGATGAAGTTCTGGAGAGCCAATGAGCATTTTGAGTGGGCCAATAGGTAATCGCACATTGGAATGAATATAGATTGCCCAAATACCTCTGAATGCTATAATCCCCGCCAGCACATCCAGATCGAAACCCATGATAAATGCAGGCAGGTTGATAATGCCTATTGTATAGATAGAATCAAGAGGATGTTCTCTATGGGAGGCGAGCCAGTCTAGGTGTTCAGAACTATGGTGTACTTTGTGAAATCTCCATAGAAAACCAATAGAGTGCTGAAGTCGATGTCCCCAATAAACAAATAAATCACTAAAGAAAATTACCTCTACTGCCTGTAACCAGATCGGTTGCAATTGTATTGTTTTTCTAAAACCTGTAGGAGTAAAATCTGCAAGCCAGATATTAAATTTGTTGAGAGCCCACAATACAATTCCATTCCAGAATAAATACTGTCCCAGAAAGAAACACATATCCAGAATCCAGTCCTTCCGAAAGATCTTCTGTCCCTGTTTTGCCGGAAAAACTTTTTCCATGGGTATAAAGACCAGACTTAAGAAAATCAGACTGGCACCGGTAGTTAGTAGTAAATCAAGGAATGCCATGATTATTTTCTTTTTATATCCTTATTTTTTATTGTGTCCGGCTTGAATAAGTCTGATATGGATTTCCTTGAAGAAGGAGGTGATAGTATGATTGTTTTGGAACTACTCATAAAGTGTCTATGAACTTCTTCCAAATGTCTTTGAATTTGTTCTGCAGAATCTGATTTTTGTTTGGATAGAACAGATTTAGACATGGATGTATCCTTTTTTAAAGAGTCAGAATATACCTGTCTGGCTGACTTGCGGGGTAAAACCATAGATTTTGATGAGGACATAATCAATTCTTTAGAAGAAGTGTCCATTACAATTTCCTGACTGGAATTCTTTTTTATTGAATCAGATGATGTGTTTACAGTTCTAAGCTGGACAACATCTGGTTCAAATTTTCCCATACTATATAACAGAAATACAATGATAAGCGAAATGAAACTTAAGAGAGTTAGTGCTTTTAGTATGTAGGAGTATTTCATTATCAGTTTTTAGATGATGAATAGTAGCAAAAATGATCCTTTATTGTACAAACTGTAATTTTCTAAAAAAAAGTATAAAATCTCTTATTGTAAAAATACTTTAGGCTTTCATGCAAAATGGGCCTGAAGCCTGTAATTGTTTGCAAAAATACTGTATTTGAGTAAAATAGTAATACTATCTGGTTGGTCGAAAAACATATGTACTAAATAGAAGAATATTAGTTGATAGCATATTCGCTTTAAACCACAGAATATCAAAGTTAATTAACTAATCATAAGAGCCTCTTAGAGTTATCTCTTATATTAGCTTGTTTGAAACATGAACATTATAACAAAGAAACAAATGTCAAAAAATGATATAAATAAAATTAACTTGAATAACGCTGACATATGTATAGTTTTCAGTATGGGCTATATTAATTAAATTTCTGATAATTTAGGTTCGCACTTATTTTAACCAATGGACTTGTTTAGTTGAAGACAGATCTGAGATTGATTAAAGTGGAGGCTAAATATAACCAGGATTTGAAATGGAGAGATTTATAGTCAAATCGTATCAAAATTCGTTTGTAACTGTCCATCCAGGCAAAAACGGTCTCAATTTTCTTGCGAAAACTATAAATGTATTCTCCTAAATAGCGTTGCTTTATTTTCTTGGTATTGCGTTTGTTCCTGGGAATATTGGCGATCATTTTATGAGTAGTTTCAATCTGCTCAATAAATGTTGCCAGATCAAATCCCGCATCTGCATTACGGTGTGAGTACTGTATATCAATCGTTGCTTCTTTAAGAGTTTGTAGCAAAATATCCATGTTTTCAACTAACTCAAAACTATCATTATGATTTCCATCTATACAGTCAGAAATAGCCAGGATATGATA